>CAMYYX010000079.1 GCA_947303695.1 uncultured Prevotellaceae bacterium
GAGCACATGACTGTTAATCATGGGGTCGTTGGTTCAAGCCCATCCTGAAGCGCAACATAATGCGTCCTTAGCTCAGCTGGTAGAGCAATTGACTCTTAATCAATGGGTCCAGGGTTCGAATCCCTGAGGGCGTACTTTAGGAGAGATGGCAGAGTGGTCGATTGCACCGGTCTTGAAAACCGACGTACTGAGAGGTACCGGGGGTTCGAATCCCTCTCTCTCCGCTAGGACGAGAGGGATAGATGTAAAAATCAATCCCTCTCTCTGTTTTAAATAAATAATAAAAGCAGGTTGTCACAAAGGACTTCCTGCTTTTTTTGTATATTCTGGTGAATGATTAGTAGAAGAACATATAACTAATCAGAATAGCTGCAATGATACCTGCAAAATCGGCAATCAGTCCGCAGACAACAGCATGACGGGTCTTCCGAATGCAAACACTACCGAAATAGACAGCAAGGATGTAGAAGGTAGTATCGGTACTGCCTTGGAATACACATGAGAGGCGTCCTACGAATGAATCTGCTCCGAAGTTCGTCATCGCATCAACCATCATTCCACGTGCACCGCTACCGCTAAGTGGTTTCATCAAAGCAGTTGGGAGTGCTGCCACGAAATCCGTGTTAATGCCGAACAGTCCTACAACCCAGGCAATGCCGTCTATCACGAAATCCATTGCGCCTGATGCACGAAAAACTGCAATTCCTACAAGGATGGCAATGAGGTAAGGTATGATTTTGACGGCCGTTTGGAATCCTTCCTTTGCTCCTTCAATGAAGGCGTCGTAAACATTTATTTTCTTTAATACCCCCGATAGGATAAACGTGACGATGATGGTGAAGAGCAGAATGTTCGCGAAGAGTGTGGACACGATGTTCATGGTGTCTGAAGACATCTGACTAAAGCCCCAAATAACTCCTGCAACGAGCACACACAGACTGCCGAGGAAGAGTAGCAAGGTTTTGTTGAATAGGTTGATATGCTGGAACAGACTTGTTACAACCAATCCTGCAATGGTACTGAAGAACGTCGCCAAAAGAATAGGAACGAATACGTCGGTAGGTTGTGCAGCACCAAGTTGGGCACGGAATACCAGCACGCTGACTGGAATGATGGTAAGTCCTGATGTGTTGAGTACCAGAAACATAATCATTGGATTAGAGGCCGTATCCTTCTTTGGATTGATTTCCTGTAGTTCTTCCATTGCTTTCAATCCCATCGGAGTAGCGGCATTATCCAGCCCAAGTAGGTTGGCTGAGATATTCATGAACATGGTACCCATCACGGGATGCCCTTTGGGAATGTCGGGAAATATCTTTGTCAATACAGGTGAAAGCAGACGTGCAAACAGTCGGATCAGTCCCCCTTGTTCGCCAATCTTCATAATACCCATCCACAAGGAAAGAACACCCGTCAGTCCAATGGAAATTTCGAATGCGGTCTTCGCTGAGTCGAACGTTGAGTTCATCAATTCCGGGAACACATCTGTGTTGCCAAAGAAAATCAGACGTATAAGTGAAACGACGAAAGCAATGAGGAAGAATGCTATCCAAATGTAATTGAGTGCCATGGGTTTATAATGTTAAATAAAGTGTAGTTATTAATTATTTACAGTTGCAAAGGTACGAAAAAAATGTCAAATATCAAGTGATAAATATCCAATGTTAAGAAAAAAGGTAAAAGGTAAATGGTAAATGGTATTTTTTTCGTACCTTTGTACCGATTTATGTACATATAAGAAGAGCAAGAGCCGATGCGCATCATTAAGAAACTGGATCAGTACATCTTCAAGAACTTCATCACGCTGTTTGCGGGAACTTTCTGCATCAGCCTGTTTGCTGTTATGATGCAGTTCCTTTGGAAATACGTTGATGAATTGGTGGGTAAGGGACTCGGCATGGATGTCATCGCCAAATTTTTCTTTTATGCTGCAGAAACATTGGTTCCGACAGCACTCCCGTTGGCCGTGTTGCTTGCTTCCCTGATTGCGTTTGGTAACTTAGGCGAACGTTTAGAGCTGTTGTCCATCAAAGCAGCAGGCATCAGCCTGTTTCGCTCGTTCTATTCGCTGATTGTGTTCGTTGTCATCCTTGCGGGCATCTCTCTCTATTTCCAAGATGTGGTAGGACCGCAGGCACAAAAGAACTTGCTACAGTTGAGAGCCTCTATGGCACAAAAGTCTCCTGAGCTGGAAATACCTGAAGGGGTGTTCTATGACGGAATTGATGGCATCAACCTGTATGTGAAGCAGAAGGATGAAGCTACGGGAATGTTGCACGATGTGGTCATCTACAATATGCGTGATGGGGTGGATAACGTGCATATCATCTTGTCCGACTCTGCCCGATTGGAGACCAGTAGTGATAAGCAGTTCCTGTTGTTGCACTTGTACAGCGGAGAACAATTCGAGAACTTGCCGGGTGGAATGCTCAACACACAGTTTGCGCCCTATCGTCGTGAGACGTTCGTTCAGAAGCAGTTTCTGATTGACTTCGACATGAACCTGAACCTGATTGATGCTGAAGCCTTCTCGTATTCCGAAAAGACGAAGAACCTGTCGAAGCTGTTGGTCGATATTGACTCGTTGCAGCAGTCTGCAGACAGTTTGGGACATTCCTACTTTAATGAGATGCGTGACGGAGCGTTATACATTTATGACCCCAATCGGTTTGAGAATGATACGGCAAGAGCGAACGAGATGAAGGAGAAATTGGCGAAAGTCGAAACTCCCGTTTTCGATTCTGTGTTTGTGAAGATGAAACCATCGGAGCAGCAAAGTGCGGTGAGATGGGCGTTGAATCGAGTCGAACAGCAGCAGATGGGAATGGATTTCAAGCAAGATATGATGGAGCGACAGGATAGAGCCATCCGTAAGCATTGGATCTCGTTCTGGCAAAAAATCATGATGTCCTTGACTTGTATCCTGTTCTTCTTCGTGGGGGCTCCTCTGGGTGCTATTATCCGAAAGGGAGGATTGGGTCTTCCGGTCGTGGTAGCTGTCATCATATTTATCATCTACTATATTGTAGATACAGGTGCAACGAATACTGCGTTGGAAGGAAGCATCCCTGCTTGGCTTGGACCTTGTATCAGTATGATTGTGTTGACGCCAGTGGGCATTTTCTTCACGGTGAAAGCAAACAACGACTCGGTTGTGTTCAATATAGATTCATACAAGGCCTTCTTCCGCAAACTGTTGGGCATTCGTGTCAAGCGTCACCTTGTCAAGAAAGAGGTCATCATCAACGACCCCGATTACCCAGCAGTGGCAGAACGGTTGCTCGCCCTGACCCATGAGTGCAAGGCCTATCGGAAAGGAGTAAGACGATTGCTGTTGATTCAGTTGCTGATACATGTCATCCGAAACCGACGCGATGAAAAGCTGGAATGGATTTCCAATGAACTGGAGGCATGTGTGGAAGAGTTGTCGAATGCCAAGGACCGGGCAATTTTCTACTATTTGAACCGTTTGCCAATCATCAGGACCGAACCTCGTTTTTATAACCGGTTGAGGAAAGACCTTAAAGCCGTAATTGAAGCCAATGAACATTTAATACAGACAATAAATGGATACAAAAAAGATATTTAGCAGCATTGAAGAGGCAATCGCAGATTTCCGTCAAGGGAAATTCGTGATTGTGGTGGACGACGAAGATCGCGAGAACGAAGGCGATTTCATCACTCCTGCCGAGATGATTACCCCCGAGAAGGTGAATTTCATGCTCAGGGAGGGCCGTGGTGTACTTTGTGCTCCCATCACCATCTCTCGTGCTAAAGAATTGGGTTTGCAGCATCAGGTCGACAACAACACTTCCGTGTTGGGTACACCTTTTACCGTAACGGTTGATAAACTCGAGGGATGTACCACAGGCGTCTCAGCAGCCGACCGTGCAGCTACCATCCAGGCATTAGCCGACCCTGCGTCAACACCGGAAACGTTTGGGCGTCCCGGACACATCAACCCCTTGTATGCGCAAGATAACGGCGTGTTGCGTCGTGCCGGCCATACTGAGGCAGCCGTCGATCTTGCACGGATGGCAGGACTTCATCCTGCAGCTGCTCTGATTGAAATCCTGAACCCTGACGGCACGATGGCAAGGATGCCGCAACTCATCGAGAAGGCTCAGGAGTTCGGTATGAAACTCATCCAAATCAAGGACCTCATTGCCTACCGCCTTCAGCAGGAATCGTTGGTCGAGAAAGGGGTTGAGGCTGATATGCCGACTCAGTACGGCCATTTCCGCATTATTCCGTTCCGTCAGCGAAGCAACGGCTTGGAGCATGTGGCGCTGATAAAGGGTGAGTGGAAACGCGATGAACCCGTGTTGGTCCGAATGCATTCATCATGTGCTACAGGCGATATCTTTGGCAGTATGCGATGCGATTGCGGCGAACAGCTGCATCGTTCCATGCAACTCATCGAGAAGGAAGGCAAGGGTTGTGTGGTCTATCTCTTGCAAGAGGGCCGTGGTATTGGCTTGATGAACAAGATTGCGGCTTATAAGCTGCAGGAACAAGGGTTGGATACCGTCGATGCGAATATCCATCTTGGCTTTGATCCTGATTTGCGCGACTATGGTGTCGGTGCTCAGATTCTGCGCGATTTGGGTGTGACCAAGATACGCCTGATTACCAATAATCCGGTGAAACGTGTGGGATTGGAAGGTTACGGACTTGAAATCGTGGAGAATGTCCCGATTGAGATCAAGCCCAACGAATACAACGAGTACTACCTGCGTACCAAGAAAGAGCGCATGGGCCACTTGCTGCACTTTTAAGAGGGTGGACGCATGGGTCTAATGAGCCTAATTAGGCTAATGAAAAAAACAATTTAATAAAAATTATAGAACAATGGAACTATCAGAAAGACTTCAGAGATTACAACCTTCTGCTACGCTGGCTATGTCGCAGCGGAGTGGTGAACTCAAGGCACAAGGTGTCGATGTGATTAACATGAGTGTCGGCGAACCCGATTTCAATACGCCCGATCATATCAAGGAGGCTGCAAAGAAAGCGATTGACGATAACTGGTCGCGCTACAGCCCTGTTCCAGGCTATCCTGAACTGAAGAATGCCATCGTAGCCAAGTTGAAAAACGAGAACGGATTGGATTACAAGCCTTCGCAGATTCTCTGTTCAAATGGTGCTAAGCAATCGGTATGTAATACCGTGATGGCACTTGTGAATGCAGGCGACGAAGTGATTATCCCAGCACCTTATTGGGTGAGCTACCCACAGATGGTCCTGTTGGCTGAGGGAACCCCTGTTTTTGTGGAAGCAAAGATCGAACAGGATTTCAAGATCACTCCTGAGCAGTTGGAAGCTGCCATCACACCAAAGACCAAGGCGCTGATCCTCTGTTCTCCAAGCAATCCTACAGGCTCTGTTTACAGCCTCAAGGAGTTGGAAGCTTTGAAGAACGTATTGCTGAAGCATCCTCAGGTCATCGTGATTGCCGACGAGATTTACGAGCACATCAATTATGTGGGTCAACATGCTTCGATGGCTTCGTTCCCCGACATCAAGGAACGTGTAGTCATCATCAATGGTGTCAGCAAGGCTTATGCGATGACAGGTTGGCGTATTGGCTTCATCGCTGCTCCTGAGTGGATTGTGAAGGGTTGCAACAAGCTGCAGGGACAATATACCAGCGGTCCATGTAGTGTCAGCCAGAAGGCTGCTGAGGCTGCTTACACAGGTAGTCAGCAGTGTGTTGAGGATATGCGTCAGGCATTCGAGCGCAGAAAGAATCTGATTGTCCGTCTTGCCAAAGAGATTCCTGGTCTTGAGGTGAACGATCCTCAGGGCGCCTTCTATCTCTTCCCTAAGTGCTCGTCTTATTTCGGAAAATCCGATGGCGAACATGTCATCAACAACTCAACCGACTTTGCGATGTATCTGCTCGAGGTGGGTCATGTTGCAACCGTCGGCGGTGATGCTTTCGGAAGTCCTGAGTGTTTCCGCATGAGTTATGCTACCAGCGATGAGAACATCATCGAGGCTATGAGCAGAATCAAGAACGTATTGGCTAAATTGAAATAATGACGAAGAGCTTCATCCTTTCGATAGCACTCCTGTTTTGTGTCCATTTGTCGGCACAGGAATGGGGACGATGGACCGTGTGGGGAGATACTCATGATGGGTATTACCGCAATCCGGTCATCCCTGCCGACTTCAGCGACATCGACTGCATTGAACACGATGGAGTCTATTACATGATTTCGTCCACCTTCCAGTTCCAGCCAGGGATGATCATCATGAAATCGACCGATATGGTCAACTGGTCGTTGGCAGGATATGCGGTGAAGGACATCCGGCAGATTAGTCCTGCGATGAACTACGACGTGATGGACCGCTATGGTCGGGGCATCTGGGCAGGAGCCATCCGGTGGTACCGAGGCCGCTTCTATGTCTATTTCGGAACCCCCGACGAGGGTTACTTCATGACTTCTGCCGCCAAGGTGGAAGGCCCTTGGGACGACCTCACCAAGCTGTCGATAGGTGATGGGTGGGACGACCCGTGCCCCTTCTTCGACGAACAGGGTAACGGCTATCTGGTTGCAACCTGTTTCAAGGACAACTACAAAACCTACATCTTCACTCTCACGCGTGATTTCAAGGACATCCAGCCCGATTCACGTACTCTCATTCATGAAGGAGCAGGTCGGGAGGCAAACAAGCTCTACGAGCGCGATGGCTGGTTCTATCATTTTTATTCAGAGGTGAACCATGAAGGACGACGCCTCATGATCCAGCGTTCGCGTTCTCCTTTTGGCCCTTACGAAGGTGCCCGTCCGATGTCTGAAGTGCAACGCAACTTCCACGAACCCAATCAGGGCGGTTTCCTGTATGACAAGGCAGGTAATTGTTTCTTCCTCACCCATCATGGCGATGGCGACTGGTCAGGGCGTATTGCCAGTCTGCTGCCCGTCACATGGACCGAGGACGGATGGCCCATCATCGGCCAACCCAACGCCAATGGCATCGGTGAGATGGTGTGGCGCCATTCTGTTCCTGATGTTGGTAAGCAGAAGAAGGAACGGAAATCAGTCAGTCGTACCAATCGTCGGACGCAATTCTGGGAACGGCAGGCAAAACTCAAGCAGACATCTTTCGATGAGGCTTGGGAGTGGAACTACTATCCGCGTACCGATATGGAGTCAGTCAGCTATCAGGGTGGACGCATGAAGCTGAAGCTGAAAGCATTCAAGCCTCTCGAACCCGATAACCTGTTGAAGGTAGGCAATATCCTCACAACACGCTCATGGCGCACCAACCTGTCGCGTGTCACGGTCAAGGTGACTCTCAGTTCCATGGCCGATGGACAGCGGGCAGGAATCTGCCATTTCGCTTCCGACTGGTCTATGTTCTGTGTCGAACAGATAGGGCAGTCACGTTTTCTGATATTCCAAAAGAAAGGCGAATCATCCCGTCGTCTGGTCGCTCTGCAAGGCCATAAGTCACGCATGATATTCCTCCGTAGCGAATGGGGATTGGATGGCGTCAGCCATTATTCCTACAGTCACGACGGCATACATTTCCGTCCTGCCGACGAAGCCGACTATCAACTCCAGTGGGGCAATTATCGAGGCGACCGTCTGGGCATGTTCACCTATAACAACTTAGGCGAATCGGGGGTTGTCACCTTTGACTTGATTGAAAACCGGAACGATATTGATTCCCCGTTGCGGTGAACAGCATAAAAAAATAAAGTATAAACCAATCGATTTATACTTTATTCCGTGGTACCGAAAGTGGGACTCGAACCCACACAGCCATAATGGCCAAGGGATTTTAAGTCCCTCGTGTCTACCATTCCACCATTTCGGCAGCCTGATTT
>CAMYYX010000080.1 GCA_947303695.1 uncultured Prevotellaceae bacterium
CCGTCTGCATGGCCTGGTCTATCAGTTCATTGAGTATCACCTGCAATTCTGACAGCTCCTTGTCGGTGGTCTTGGTCAGTCCCCATAAGGCACTTCTCGCCACACGATAGTCCGAATCGAATACAAAGCGTTTGGCAAATCCCAGGAAATCACCTTGAGCCTTGATCTCCTGATAGATTTCCTGCGCCACACCCTCAGAAAACGTCTGTTTTAATCTTTCGCTCGTTATTGCCATAGCAGTTTTATTTCTTCCATCTCTTCAGCATCGGGAAGAAGCCGCGCATCATCTGCTTGTATTCTTCCTTAGTCATGGGCTTAGGCATCTGCTTGTTAACTTCATCCACGAACTGGGCGCAATGTTCAATCATCTCGTCCATCGTGCATTCTTGCAAGAACTTCCCATCCTTGTAGCAGTATTGGCAGTAGTCAAAGTTCGTGCTGCCGTCCGCATTCGTGCCGCAATCCTCGATACGAGTCAACGGCATACCGCAACTCTGACAGAACTGAGGGAGTTGGCCTGGCTGGAATGCTTTCTCCTTTTGGGGAAATGTGGCTTCGTAAGCCTCGAATGCTTCGGGGTTCTCGTCGGCTACGAAATAACCCTTGGGTGGACAATAAGTTCCCTCACGATTACCCCAGTAGCCTGGAATCAGTTCTTGAGCAAGGAAATACGGCACCTCAGACTCTCTCGGCTCTGCATGATAGTGAATCTTCATCTTACTGGCCAAATCAAAGCCTGCCTGTTTGTAGAAGTCGATATTTCCTTCCATTTGTAACAGTCCTATACCCATCTCCTTCGCTGCCTCCAATGCATACTTCAGCAGCTTCAGACCGTATCCCTTGCGTTTGTATTCGGGATGGATGCTGATAGGACCGAATGTCCAGGAAGGGAAGACCTCTCCCCCATCAAGCACGATCTCCGCCTTTGAAAACATGACATGGCCAATAATTTTCCCATCCTCCTCCATCACAAAATCCAACTCAGGAATGAAGTCAGGATTGTTCCTAAACTGATTGAGTACAAAATGTTCGGTACATCCCGGACGATAGATGTTCCAGAATGCCTCACGCGTAAGGTTCTCCACCTCACGATATTCTTCCTTTCTTTCTAATCTGATATTCATAGTTTCAAGTTCTTCTTAGCTTCAGCATTGTGCGCATGGACAGCTCCGACGATGGGACATGTGTCCATCTCCTTGCAGTCAGCACAGGTAGTCACGCCACGTTTCAATGCACATTGACGAATGCCACAGAGGTTCTCGCAGAAGACCGTCTTCCGTCCATTCGCACGGCAACCGTCACAATTGATATGTTCAGGCAGGATGGGTGCATGGTTCAATTCAGACCAGAGTTTTGCCGTCTTCTCGCGCAATGCGTGGTCATCGTTCTTTGTGGCAATATAGGCATCGCATTTTTCGCAATCCAAGCCACAAAAAGCAATCAAATTCTTCATTTCATTTATAATTTACGATTTACTAATTTTCAAGAAGTTATCGCCTTTGGCGAGGGAGTTATGTGCTTTGCACAGGGAGTTAAGCCTTTCGGCTGGGAGTTATACACTTTGTGCAGGACAATAGTTCGCTGACGTTAACACTCTTTGGCTCCGTCTGTCACTCCTGAACTCCTGACACTCCTGTCACTCCTAATTTTCAACTTTCAACTCTACTAATTTCTCCTCTAATACTTTTGCACATCATGTCGCGCACCACCTGCGGGTCGTCGTAGTGCGACTGCAGGAACATAAGTTTCGTGACGGCACTCTCCACCGTAGAGTCGTAGCCGCTGACCACACCCGCCTGCTGCAGATGGTAACCACAATCATAGCGGCTCATCTCCACAGCTCCTTGCATGCATTGGCTAATGTTGACGATGACCTTACCGTTTGCACTACCCTCCTTGAGTGCATCGAGCAGCCAAGGACTTTGTGGTGCGTTGCCACTACCGAAGGTGCGCATGACGATAGCTTTCAGGTTAGGCGTGTGTATGATGTGACGGATGAGATCCTCTCGGATGCCAGGGAAGAGCGAGAAGATGATGACGTTATTGTCGAGTTCGAAATGAGGCGTCATCGGTTTGTCCCAGTCCGGTTTCAGCATGCGATGGCGATGGTAGGTGATGTTGACACCCGCTTCGGCCAGATGGGGATAGTTGAACGACTCGAAGGCATTGAACTCCTCTGCGCTCTGCTTGGTTGTACGGTTGCCACGAAGCAGATGGCTGTTGAAGTAGATGCCCACCTCGGGCACCATAGCATGTCCCTCATCGTCCTTTGCCGCCGCCATCTCAATCGATGTGATGAGGTTCTCCTTACCGTCGGTGCGCAACTGACCGATGGGTAGCTGTGAGCCAGTGAAGATGACCGGTTTCGTCAGGTTTTCCAGCATGTATGAGAGTGCAGAGGCGGTGTAAGCCATTGTATCTGTACCATGGAGTACCACAAAGCCATCGTACTGGTCGTAACGGTCAGCAATCACATGACTCAAGTCCGTCCACATCCTGGGCGACATGTCGCTCGAATCGATAGGCGGCACAAACTGATAAGTCTCAATCTGCGTGTCGAACTGATGCAACTCAGGCACTTTCTGCAACAGATGCTCAAAGTCGAAAGGCTCAAGGGCACCCGTCAGCGGATTCCGGTTCATTCCGATGGTGCCGCCTGTATAAATGAGTAATACTTTGTTTTGCATGTTGCAAAGATACAAAAAAAAGTTAGGAGTTAGGAGTTAGGAGTTAGGAAAAAATGAAAAAACTTTCAACTTTCAACTTTCAACTTTCAACTTTTTTGTAACTTTGCATCGTAATTAAGATTGTTTTATGAATTTCACAGGAATAATTATTGCAGCATGCACTTTTCTGACGATAGGCATTTGGCATCCCATCGTCATCAAGACAGAATATTATTGGGGCACACGTCCTTGGATCATTTATCTGTTGGTTGGATTGGCATCCATCATAGCAGCTCTTTTCATTGAGAACACCATCATTTCAGCCATTGTAGGCGTATTCGGAGCCTCAGCCCTCTGGGGTATCGGAGAACTCTTCCAACAGAAGAAACGAGTAGAAAAAGGTTGGTTCCCCAAAAATCCCAAACGCAAATACTGAACTCGTGAAAATAGAAACAGGAGCGTTATATCGCTCCTGATTTCCGTTCGGCATAGCTCAAACAAGCTTGGCTCCGTTCGGCCTGAGCTCACGACGAAGGCTGCTCTCACTTAACCATGATTTTCTTTCCGTTATTGATATATATCCCTTTGGTTGGCTCCGACACTCGACGGCCGCTAAGGTCGTATATAGCTCCCTCGCCTTGGGAGAGGGTTGGGGTGAGGTTTTTTATTCCATCAGTATTGGCTTTGTTGCCCAGACGGAAGAGTTTCACTCCGTGACTTGGTACGGTAGTCTGAATGGTTCCGACAACAGCACCAAGGTCCTGCTTCTGCCAGATCTCATAAACAGGAACAGCTTCGGTGGCACTGTAGCCAAGTTGCGTGAGGTCGAAGGTATAAGGCTCGTTCTTGGCAACATAGAAGAGGAATTCCATCGTGGTACCCGACGACGAGGTGTTGTCGGTATCGCAGCTGGAATCGTAGCCGCAGAGAGCGCGGAACGTCTTCCACGAATGACCCTCGGGCAAGTTGTAGATGAGCGTACATTGGGCATTCATGCCGAGACCGGTGGTGTAGCTTTTTCCCTCGACCTTGAGCGTGCCGCCTTCGACATTCTTGTTGATATGCAACGTACTCCATTCGGAAGTATAGGAAGCGGCTGTGAGCGTAGTGAGCGAGGTTTCATTACCTTCAGCATCAATGAGCACAGGGTTGATAAGGTCGGCACGGTCGTAGGAGAACCCGTCACCATAGTTGCTCACCACAATCTTCAGCTGTTCGGCAGCCGTCACATCACACTCCATCAGTTTCGACTTCGTGCCCTTACGACTGATGAGTCCTGAACGGGCTGCTGAGTCGTCCTGCTCGTTGGTGAGCGGGTTCTGATTGAACACCATAAAGCGGATGCTTGTCGTAGCTCCCGTCTGTCCGATACCGGAATCGTCGGCAGCAGCCATTGCTTTGAAACGCACAACATCCATATCGTCGGGAATCTGGAAGAAGATGGCGGCGTTGGCATCGGTCGAGAAACCGCGGTCGTAGCTCACACCCATCACCTTCATCTTGCCGCCGTTGTCCACGTTCTTGTTTTCGTAGATACGCTTGAAATAGTTGGCTGTATAGCCACGGGTCTTGTAAGTACCCGTGAGGGGCACTTCAGTACCGTCACGCAGCACGAGTGTAGGATTGATCCAGTCACCGTGGTCGTAGTTGTAGTTATCACCACCATCATCAACCACCAACACCAAAGTCTTCTCACCTTCTGGCCATTCTATATCGACATCCACGGCATGTCCATCAGTGGTGTAGGCAATCACCTCCGATTTATACAAAGCCTTGTTACCTACCACCCAACGGGTGTTATCGCGTTGGAAGAGTGCCAGATAGCGAGTGTCGCCAATATGCGACGTCCACACTACCCTACCGTTGTCCTCGTCGTTCATCACCTCATGAGCATCCTGACCGTATTTGTGCATCTGGTGGTATTCCTCGTTGTTCAGGAGCGAAAGGGTGAAGGCATCGTTCTTTGTCATCTCGCCACCAAAGAACAGAGGCGAGTGACAGATGCCCCAAAGGGTCATCATCGTCAGCTGCTCGTTCTGTGAGAGGCGTGTCCAACGTCCCTTATCGGCACCCGTATATCCTTGGTCACCAATGGTCATCGCAATCTGTCCGAGTGGCAGCATGTCGCAGTCGGCATAATTGCCCGGACGGGTTACCGTCTCCCATGCATGTGCCTCGTTGAACACAGCATCGACCGCACTCCAGTTGTCCCAGAGGTCGTCCATCATACGCCACATATTGGCATTCTGCAGACATTCGTCGGCATATTGGTATTGTGTCTTTCCAGGCGAAAGCGACAGCACGATGGGGCGTCCCGTCTGGTCGATCGCCTTACGAATCATGTGAATCTCGTCGGTATAGAACGGACGCGAGAGGTCATCAATCTTCAGGAAATCCACACCCCACTCGGCATAGAGGTCCATGATGCTGTTGTAGTAGAGTTGCCCTGCCTCGTTGTTGCGCACCAAGAGGTTATCCTTCAACCACGTGCAAGGTGAGGTGGTGCCATTATAGACCTGACTCCAAGCCGTTCCTTCACTACCCTTCAGTTTGTACGAAGAACCAACTACGCTCTTTGGTACACCACGCATGATGTGGATACCGAATTTCAAACCCATATCGTGAATCTTCTTGGCCAAAACCTTGAATCCTTCGTTCTGCCCATCGACCATACACGAAGGGAAACGTGTGGGTGAAGGCAGATAGCGTCCGTACTCGTCGAGCACATAATCCTGATCGCCACGTTGGTTGTAGTTGCCTCCACCCAAAGACGGATGGTTGCAATACCAGCGGATGTCAATCACTACATATTCCCAACCATATTTCACAAGGTCGTTATCTACCAAATACTGCGCATTCTGCAGCACCTCCTTCTCAGTTACAGAAGAGTAATAGCAGTCCCAAGAGTTCCAACCCATCGGTGGAGTCATAGCCCAAGTACGGAATGTAGCAACGTCTTCCTGTGCTACAGCGGTTCCAAACAGCATAAAAGCTGCAATCGTAAATAATAAGACTTTCTTCATCATATTCATTAGTTTAGTTAGTTAATTAGTTAATTAATTTTTTTCTATCTGAAAGCATCATACCAATGATAATGAGCAGGCTACCGAGGAGGAACCAAAGGGTAATCCGCTCGTGGAGAAGCCACCAGGCAAAGAGGATGGTGGTAATGGGGTTGAAATACACCCAGTTGGTAGCCACTATCGCACCCAGTTTGCCGATTACCCAGTTCCACATGACGAAGCAAAGCATTGAGGCAACCACACTGAGGAACAGCAGGTTCCATAGAACTTCAGGCTGCAGGATGACCTCCATCGGAGGAAATCCCGGTACCACAAAATAATAAGGTATAATGGTGATAAGTCCATAAATGAACACCTTGCGCGTGATGAAAAGCGTATCGTAACGCTGCAATGCGGGTTTCATCAGCAACGAATAGAAGGCCCAGCAGAGGCAGGCGCCAAAAGCGAGCAAATCGCCTAAAGGTGACAGATGCAAAACAAAATGCCCGTTCAGCACCACTACCGCCATTCCCAAACAGGCTATCAACGAACCGATGGTCTGTAGTTTGGTGATATGCTCTGTATGACGATAAACGATGGCCACAAGCAGCATGGCAAACAGCGGGCAAGTACATACAATGAGTGAGGAGTTGGTAGCCGTGGTGTAGAGCATTGAGGCGTTCTCCGTCAGGAAATACAAAGAGCCGCCTGTGATTCCCAACAACACCATCAGGGCCTCATCGCGCCACGAATCGGCAAACAGCTTGAACCGTCGGGTCACCAGGCAACCTACTACCATCAGCACATAAGCGACGATGAAACGCAACGTGAATATCTGTGCCGGGGAAAACCCATGTTGAAGCAGTATCTTCGTAAACACAAAGGTACTTCCCCAAATGGCTACCGTCAGGAAAGCTACAAAATGATATCCAATCGCAGGCATCATGTTTAATGGGTTAGCGGTTAAAGGTTAGCGGTTAGCGTCAAATACCAATCCATATTTCTCATGTAATTGGCGGAGAGAACCGTCGGCCGTCATCTGACGAATGACATCGTTCACCAACTGTAGCAGATCGTCCTGTCCCTTCCGCATCAGCACACCGATTTTACCTTGCGTAAATGGTTCGTTCAGGAGTGGAGCTGCAAGCCGAGAGTCAGCCTTTACATAATATGGAGCCTCCGTAATCTCGGTTATCATCACGTCGGCTTGTCCTTCTGCTACCAATGTAGGTATTTCCTCGTTCTTTGGGTGAACGATGATGGTTGCATGGGTCAGGTTCTCGTTGGCGAACTTCTCATTCAACCCTCCTGGATTCACCATCACACGCACTTCGGGCTTGTCCATATCGGCCAGCGTTTGATAGCGGTCGGCCTCCGAGGCACGACAAAGGATGGTCTTTCCGTTAGCCAGATAGCCATCACTCATGAGCATCGTCTCTCGCCGTGCATCTGTGATGGTGATACCCCCGATGGCAAGATCGAATAGCTGTGGTTCGGCCAACACATCAGCAGTCAGCGTGGGCCATGAGGTCTTGACGAACTCTATTCCTACTCCCAACCGTGCTGCAATCTGTTGAGCCATATCGATTCCGAACCCCCAGTATTCGCCAGTCTCAGGTTCACAGAAGGAGAGCGGTCGGTAGTCACCTGTGGTTCCGATAAGAATCTTTCCACGCTGTTGAATCCGTTCGATGGTTGGCTGCGACGAAGGGTTGTCGTCGTTTGACGAACACAACACAAAGGTAGCTGTACCGCATACCAACAAAGCGGTAATCAGCAACCAGGTCTTTAGATTATTTAATTTATTCATTTACTCTCCATTTTGTTTGCAAAGATAAGAAAAAAAATACAATCCATAATGGAAAAAATGGACGAAAATCATGAGTTTTGGGTAATTTTCTGTGAACTTTTGAGATTTTTGTTTGAACGATTTGAGAATTATGTATATCTTTGTGCTTGAATCTAAATAATTATAGTTTCAAAAACTAAGATATCCGCAACAACATGAAAC
>CAMYYX010000081.1 GCA_947303695.1 uncultured Prevotellaceae bacterium
CCCCTGCTCTATGGTGTGCCCATCTTCATCGTTTGCGGATTCCCCCACTGCATCGCCGATGCGTTCTACTATCTGGCCGTTCCTGTTGAGTTCTGGTCAGCTCACCTTCTGGATATATTGATTCTCTATGTAGCCATCGTTCTTGGCAACACGGTAGGTTGCAACCTTGTCCGCATCATCAACTTCGATAAAGAAGCATAAAAGAATCGTCAAATGTTAAAATATAGAAAAACTTAGCTTTCCCGAGTTAAGTTTTTCTTGTTGTTTACGCATATTAGTTGTATGACCCAAGTGGAGTTCGAACATATTGCCAGCGAGTTGCGCCCTTCGATGTGGAAGGTGGGCATGGACTTCTTCGGCTCGGCCGATGATGCTGAGGATGTGGCACAGGAGTCGCTAGTGCAGTTGTGGCAATATGCAGAGAAGTTGGATGCGGGTCGGAATATTGGCGGACTGGCCATACGAATTGCAAAGCATTGCTGTGTGGACATGCAACGGAAACGTCGCGGAAACACCATAGAACTGATGCCCGCACACGAACGGGAGATAGGAACAGATGCTTCGCCACACGAACAGCTGGAGCAGACGGAAGCAACGGAGCTGTTGCAGCGACTCGTCGAGGAGCTCAATCCACGCGAACGCGAACTGTTCGAACTGCGACAACTCGATGGACTTTCGAACGACGAGATAGCCTCGCGGACAGGCATCCCTAAGGCATCAATACAAGTGATGGTATCGAGAGCACGCAAGAAAATATACGAGGAACTGAAGAATCGACTTTAGATATTAGAAAGATATGAATAAGAAAGAAATAGATAAACTGATTGACAAGTACTTGGAGGGGGCAACCACACCCAAAGAGGAACTGCAGCTTGCGAGGGAAGTGAACCGTCCCGATCGCCCTGCCGAATGGGAAGCCATCCGTGCAATGCTCGGCACGTTGGCACTCGACGAGGCAGCGTACGACGAGGAAATGGCCAGTCGTCGCAGTCGGAGCATGTGGATACATCGCATCAGTTGGGCTATTGCAGCCAGCATCGCTGTTGTGGCAGGCGTCGGATTGTGGTTCAACAGCCAGCAAGAGTCGTCGACCGACATCGCAATCGCCTATGTTGACGGACAGACCATCACAGACGAAGACCGCGTGCTCGCGATGGCCGAGGATGCCGTTTGCGACATCTTCAGCAACAGCGACGCAGAGTCATCACTTTACGAGATATTTAACCCAGAAGAATAGAATCATATGAAACGATTACTGACATTCATCATCGCAGCAACTGCCGCCATGAGCCTGTGGGCACAGCAAGGGCTGAACGTCGACTCCGTGTTCCGTGGACTCATCGTGCCGAAAAGCGCACCCGAGTTCAAGGAGACGAACCTGAGTGGCGAAGTCGTGAAGCCTTACCGACTGAGGAAGATGCGTACCATCAGCTTCCTCGCCACTGAGAGCCAGCGCGACCATGTGGAACGGCTCGTGGAAGACGACTACCAGTTCGCCGACAAAAACCGGACTACCCTGACGGACATCGATGGCGAAGAGCGCGAAAACCGCAATGGGCACATCTACTACATCATCTTCCGTACGGCCGACCGAGACCGTAACGATGCCGGCGTAAGGAAAACCGACCACACCTACGTCTGCTACCAGTGTAAACCAAAGGGAGGGCGATACGACATCACGCTCGTCTACCTCGAAGGACCGGCAACCTTCTCAGACCTTATGAAGAATTTCAAACGCAAAAACAACAAAACCAGATAATTATGAAAACCAGACTCATTCTCATCATCACGATGATCATGGCCACCACCTGTGGTCTCAAGGCACAAAACGACAACAACGACGAAGACCACCCAGGCGGCTGGGACTTCAGCATTCCGTTCCTCAGTACCAACCGCAAAGCAAATAATGGTACCGTCGACATCCAATACATCGAAACCCGCACCAACCGTGCACCCTATCCACACTGTACATCGTTTCAGTTCGGATTCATCTCCGGCATCGATGAGGCATCAGGCCTGAATATCGACATGGGACAGTCGTTCGAACTGGAACTGCGCAACCTCGTAGCCTTCACCTCACGACTCGGCAAGTGGACATTTTTCAACCTCGGCTTCGGAGTCGATTGGCGCAACTACCGCATGACTGGTCACAATCAGTTCCTCCTGAATGATGATGGACGCATCACACTTGCCCCCTATCCGGCAGGAGCGAATCCTGATTTCAGCCGCATCCACACATTCAGCCTCGTCGTGCCGCTGCAAATCCACTTTGCGCTTGGTGGCGCTTGGTATTTCTCCTGCGGTCCTGAGCTATCTTTCAACACCTATGCATCGCTCAAGACACGCTATACCCTCGATGGCGAGAAGCAGAAAATCGAAGCCAACCGCTTGCATCGCAATAAGGTGACATGGGGATTGATGTGCGACCTCAACTACAACCGCCTCGGTGTGTATTTCAAGTACTCCCCCTGCAATGTACTGCAACCCGAGTACGGTCCCAAATTCAAAAGCATCACTGCCGGATTGAAGATCTCATTCTAAATTCTAAATACGGAATTTGAAAATCGTAAGAAAGATAGTAACGAAAGAGGCTATAGTGCCAACAGTAAAAAGGGTGCCGAGTGCACCTTTTTTTTGTATCTTTTTGCTAAAAATAGTAAATAGAGAATTGTCAAATCATATTTATTTACTATCTTTGCATCCTAAAAGGATGACTATGTCTTGCATCCTAAAAGATAACAAAGGACCACTATGTCTTGCATACTACATATCGACACATCAACTGACGCTTGTTCTGTGGCTGTGAGCCAGGACGGAGCGAACATTTATCATGAGGAGGAACTGGAAGGCCCCCAGCATGCGCAGGTGATTGGCGGCATGGTGGACGAGGCTATCTCGTTCACCGACAGTCATGCCATCCCGTTCGATGCGGTAGCGGTCAGCTCGGGTCCAGGCAGCTACACAGGCCTGAGAATCGGAGCGAGCATCGCCAAGGGTGTGTGCTATGGGCGCAACTTGCGACTCATCGCCATCCCTACCCTGGAACTGATGTGTGTGCCCGTTCTGCTAGGTCATGAGGAGTTGCCTGATGATGCTTTGCTCTGTCCGATGATCGATGCAAGGAGGATGGAGGTCTATACAGCCCTCTACGACAGGGCTCTGAAACCCATCATGGAGACATCGGCCATGATCATAGACCCGGATGCATTTGCAGAGGAGCTGAACCAACACCCCATCTACTTCTTCGGAAATGGGTCGGACAAGTGTCGGGAAGTCATCACTCATCCGAATGCGCACTTCGTCAGCGGCATCAAACCCTTAGCAAAATGGATGGGCCCTCTGGCTGAGAAGAAACATGTGAGGGGTGAGTTTGAAGACGTAGCTTACTTCGAACCATTTTATCTCAAAGAGTTTATTGCCAAGAAGAGCAAGGACCTCTTGAGAGAGATGTAAGAAAAGGAGAAAATATGGAGATAATAAGAAGATAATAAGGAGATAATAAGACGTTACCATCGGATGTTAGCAACAGCAATCATTTGTCCTAATATCTACCTAATAGCTCCCTAATAACTCCCTAATATCTCCCTAATATCTCCAAAAAAAATAACTCCAACTTCAGAAAATTATATAATAAATAAATAATGGATTATAACACGCAAAGAGAGAAACTGAGACTGCCTGAATATGGGCGTTGCATTCAGGAAATGGTGGACTACGCCGTAGCGCTGGAGGACCGTAAGGAACGTCAGCGTTGTGCTTATACCATCATCGACCTGATGGCAAATATGCAGAAATTCACGGGCAACCCAGATGACTTCTACCAGAAACTGTGGAACCATCTGGCATATATCTCGGACTATCAGCTCGATATCGACTACCCTATCGAGATTCAGCATATCGACAAACAGGAGACAAAGCGCGACAGGGTTCCCTATCCGCAGAAACGCATCGAACGCCGCCACTACGGAACCATCATCGAGCAACTGACCAAGAGACTCATGGAGATGGAACCGGGTGCTGAACGCGAAGAGCTCACACGCCTCGTAGCCAACCAGATGAAACTGGCTCTGGCCAAGTGGAACAGCAATGCGCTCGACGACGAGAAGATACTCAGCGACCTAGCAGAATACACCCAAGGGAAGATATCGCTCCTGCCGTCGGAAATCAAACTCATCAGCGACAAAGAGGCTATCGCCAACGCACAGCAGACAAACAGCAATAGCGGTGGTGGGAAAAAGAAAAAGAAGAAGTAAATGGCAACATTCATCATAGAAGGAGGACATACGCTCAATGGTGAAATCACCCCTCAAGGTGCCAAGAACGAAGCACTCGAAGTGATTTGTGCCACACTGCTCACCAGCGAGCCTGTCACCATCAAAAACCTCCCCAACATACTCGACGTGAACAACCTCATCAGCCTCATGGAGCAGATGGGGGTGAATGTGCGTTGTAGGGGTAGCCACACTTGGACCTTCGAAGCACGCAACCTGAACATGGACTACCTGCAGAGCGATGAGTTCATCAATCGCTGTGCATCGCTCCGTGGCTCAGTCCTCTTGCTCGGTCCACTGCTCGCACGATACCACAAGGCATGTGTGGCAAAACCGGGAGGTGACAAGATAGGCCGACGCCGACTCGACACCCACTTCCAAGGTATCAGCGAACTCGGTGCACAGTTCACATACAACCAGCAACGTGGCATCTACGACATCTATGCCGACCATCTGCAAGGCAAATACATGCTCCTGGACGAAGCATCGGTGACCGGTACAGCCAACATCATCATGGCTGCAGCACTGGCCGAAGGGGCGACCCAGATATACAACGCTGCCTGCGAACCCTACATTCAGCAACTGTGCAAGATGCTGAACTGCATGGGTGCGAAGATCAGCGGCATCGCATCGAACCTGCTCACCATCGAAGGCGTGAAAGAGTTGCATGGAACAGAGCACACCGTGCTGCCCGACATGATTGAAGTCGGTTCGTTCATCGGTATGGCCGCTATGACGGGTGGTGATGTCACCATCAAGAACGTTTCGTACGAGAACCTCGGCATCATACCCGACGTATTCAGCCGAATGGGTATCACCATCGAACGCAAGGGCGACGACATCCACATCCCCAGCCACGAAAGCTACGAGGTGGGCTCGTTCATCGACGGAAGCATCATGACCTTCTCCGATGCCCCATGGCCAGGACTCACACCTGATTTGCTGAGTGTGCTCCTCGTGGTAGCAACACAGGCGAAGGGATCTGTGCTCATTCATCAGAAGATGTTCGAAAGCCGTCTGTTCTTCGTCGATAAGCTCATCGACATGGGTGCACAAATCATCCTCTGCGACCCCCACCGTGCCGTTGTCGTAGGTCACGATCATCGCTTCAAGCTGAAAGGCTCGCGCATGTCGTCACCAGATATCCGTGCTGGTATCGCAATGCTCATCGCAGCCATGAGTGCAGAAGGAGTGAGCCGCATCAGCAACATCGAACAGATTGACCGCGGATACGAAGACATCGAAGGCCGACTCAATGCCCTCGGTGCAAACATCAGACGAGAGGATTAGGAATGATAAAGAAAGAAGACACATACCCCATCGGACGCATCACCAAGACGCACGGACTGAAAGGCGAAGTGGTGTTCAACTTCGAAGACGACATCTTCGACCGCGTGGAATGTCCCTACCTCATCTGTGAGGTCGATGGTATACTGGTCCCTTTCTTCATGGAGGAATACCGCTTCCAGACGGACGCCTCAGCACTGGTGAAATTCGAGGACATCGACTCAGCCGACCAAGCGCAGCAACTCATCGGCAGCGAAGTGTACTTCGAAAACAAATTCGTCGAAGAAGGTGATGCAGAGGAGGTGTCGCTCAACTACTTCATCGGCTTCACCATCAAAGATACCAACGGGCAGACAATCGGTACGATCAGAGGGATTGACGACCAGACGGAGAACTGGCTGTTCCAAGTCGAGACACCAACCGGCGACGTCCTTATCCCTGCCCACGAAGACTTCATTACAGATATCAACCATAAAGACAAAACCATAGAGATGAACCTTCCTGAAGGTTTGTTAGACTTATGAACGAAAAGAAACGAATAGCAATACTGGGGTCAACCGGTTCGATCGGCACACAAGCCCTGGAGGTGATTGAAGAACAGAACCACCTCTACGAAGCCTATGTGCTGACAGCCAACAACAGCGCCGACCTGCTGATTGAGCAAGCACGCAAGTACAATCCGGCAGCAGTGGTCATCGCCAACGACCTCCATTACGATAAAGTCAAAGATGCTCTGGCCGACCTGCCGATCAAAGTGTATGCAGGAGCAGATGCCCTTTGCCAAGTAGTGCAAGACGACAACGTGGACATCGTCCTCGCATCGATGGTCGGATTCGCAGGTCTGCGCCCCACCATCAGCGCCATCAAAGCAGGAAAGATGATTGCACTGGCCAACAAAGAAACCCTCGTGGTAGCTGGTGAACTCATCAATCGTCTGACACGTGAGTATCAGGTGCCTTTGCTGCCTGTTGACAGCGAACATTCGGCCATCTTCCAGTGTCTTGAACCGGGCAACCGCATCGAAAAAATATTATTGACCTGTAGCGGAGGACCCTTCCGTAAACTCTCGACGGAAGAGTTGGCTACCGTAACCAAAGCTCACGCCTTGGCACATCCCACATGGAACATGGGTGCCAAAATCACCATCGACTCTGCAACCCTGATGAACAAAGGATTCGAAGTGATTGAGGCCAAGTGGCTCTTTGGTGTTCGTCCTGAACAAATCCAGGTGGTGGTACATCCACAGTCGGTCATCCATTCGATGGTACAATTCGAAGACGGAGCGGTGAAAGCTCAACTCGGTGTGCCCGACATGCGTCTGCCTATCCAGTATGCCTTCAGCTATCCAAAGCGACTGAAAGCTTCGTTCGACCGTGTGGACTTCTTTAAGATGAAAGACCTGACCTTCGAACAGCCCGACACTGTTCGTTTCCGCTGTCTGGCGTTGGCTTACGAAGCATTGGACAAAGGCGGCAATATGCCTTGTATCGTGAATGCAGCGAACGAAATCGCCAACCGTGCCTTCATCGAGGACAAGATTACGTTCCACAGAATCAGCGAAATCATTGAGCAGGCGATGAGCCACGTGAGTTATTCGACCGACTCCTCGCTCGAAACATATTTATTAACAGACAAAGAAACACGCGAATACGCAAAAACCCTATTGTAAACACCCATGGAAGTAGTATTGATAAAGATAGCGCAAGTCGTTGCAGCATTCAGTTTGCTCATTGTATTACACGAAGGAGGTCACTTCTTCTTTGCCAAACTGTTTAAGATACGTGTCGAGAAGTTCTACCTCTTCTTCGACTTCCCAATCATGACGCCCCGCCCACAATTTGCATTCCTCACCTATCGTCAGGGAAAGATATCGCTGCTGAAATATACCAAATACACAAAGAAAACAGCATCGTCCGACGCAGACAAATCATCCTCCGAGCCCGATTACGAAGCAAGTGCCTTCTCGGTACTTTGCTGGAACAAAGGCAAGATGGATGTCTGCAAATGGGAACACGGCCTTGAGAAGATTGCTGAAGAGGAAAGCAAACAGCCTAAGTACG
>CAMYYX010000082.1 GCA_947303695.1 uncultured Prevotellaceae bacterium
TAAAGTGTATAGTTTATAGTGTATAGTTTATAGTCAGTTGAGAAAGTGTATAGTTGAAAGTTTATTGTTTGAAGTCTGTTGAATCTGTTGATGATTTATAAGAGTTCTGCAGTCCTGACAGAAGCCTTGCTTCTTCTTTTATCAGTTCATCCATGCTCATACGGTCTTCAGATGTAATATAGCCCAACTCTTCTGCTATTTCAATCTGAGAAGAGACCTCCATCAATGAGCCAAAAGCCATCTCAATAAAATGAGCTTTGTCTTTGACGGAATAACGATTAACCCCCTCAGCAATGTTTGATGTGATAGACACAGACGCACGTCTAAGCTGATCACACATAGCATAGCGTTCTTCTGCAGGAAATTTCTTCAAAAGTTTATAAGTTCTCTTTATTATATCCTTTGCCTTCTGATATGCGACCAAATTCCGATACCCAAAAACTTCCATACTATTTAATTCTTTAAACTCTTTATTCTTTAAACTTTTTAAACTGACTATAAACTTTAAACTATCAACTATGAACTATTATTCAATTACCTGTGTGATATTCTGTTCGCGATGGTAGAGGATGACTTTCACACCGAACTTACGGTGGAGATGCTGTGCCATGCATTGTGCACAATAGACGCTGCGGTGCTGGCCACCTGTACATCCGAACGAAATCATGAGGCTGGTGAAGTCGCGCTCGATGAATCGTTTGGCATGGAAGTCGACCAACGGATAGATGTGCTCGAGGAAACTGAGTATCTCGCCGTCTTTCTCGAGGAAGTCAATCACCGGTTGGTCAAGTCCCGTCATGTTCTGGTATTCGCCGTAACGGCCTGGATTGTTGGTGCCTCGGCAGTCGAACACATAGCCGCCTCCGTTACCGCTCTCGTCCTGCGGAACTCCGTTTTTGAAAGCGAAGCTGAAGACTTTAACCACAAGTGCAGGTTTGGGGTTGACTGCAGGATTGAATGAGCGTGAATAGTGGTCCTGAACCAGCATCTCGGCCACTTCCTTGAGATACGGGTATTCGTTGACGACACCTTTCCGGATGAGCCATTCGAGGTTCTTCATGGCGAGAGGAATGCTCTTGATGAAATATTGTTTCTTCTCCCACAAACCGCGATAGCCGTAAGCGCCGAGTACCTGAAGGGTGCGGAAGAGGACGAACTTGCGCAGGTGGCGTGTGAACTCCTCGCGTGAGATGGTCTTGTATTGCAGCAAGGAGGTGAGGTAGGTGTCGACCAACTCTTCTCGCAACGAATCGGGATAGTTGGCAGACGACTGCCACAGGAACGATGCCACATCGTAGTAGATGGGGCCACGACGGCCTCCCTGATAGTCGATATAGCGTGGATTGCCGTCCTTTATCATCACGTTGCGCGACTGGAAATCGCGGTAGAGGAAGTTGTTGACGCAGTCGGACATGATGTCGACGGTGAACTTCTGGAAGTCTTCCTGCAACTTCACTTCGTTGAACTCGATGCCTGTGAGCTTGAGGAAGCAGTATTTGAAGTAGTTGAGGTCGAACATGATGGACATCTCGTCCATGGACGAAACGGGATAGCATTGCTGGAACACATATCCGCTGGCTCCCTTGAACTGGAAGTCGGGCAATTGTGCCATCACCTTGTGCAACATGGACTTGGCTGCGGTGTTGTACTCACCGTTCTCGTTGCGATTGGCCTTGAGATAATCCTGCAGGGTAACCGTTCCGAGGTTCTCCTGAAGATAGCATGAGTTGTCCTCGCTGATGGCATAGACATCGGGTACGGGCAGTCCCTTCTCAGCAAATATCTTCGAGAGCTTATAGAAAGCCAGATTCTCACCAGGCGACTTGCTGGTGACTCCATACATGGTGCTGCCATCCTCGCCGGTGATGATGTAGTACTTGCGACTACTGCCTCCACCTCCGAACATGTGTTCAATCTTAGCGGGTAACTTACCTGTCGTTTGCTTATATAACTGACTTAGTCTTTCCTCTTCCATATGGACATCACTTTAGATTTTATTGCGATTACATTGAATATTGACACGATGATAAACAGTACACCACCTGTAAGAACTGCCGGCAAGACGGATGGTTTCTCGAAATCGGGGAAGAACGATTCGAACATCTCAAGATAGACATTACGGACAGCCATCATGATGACGAACGCAATGACCAATACCAACAGATTCAAGCCGATGGTGAGCAATTGGTAAGGCATCGACACACGAGAGGGACTGTAGCCGATGAGCAACAGGTTCTCGAGTTTCGTGCTGTTCTTCTCGACAAGCAGATAGACGCTGAGCATCAGGATGTAGAATGCCAAGATGCTGATGACAAGTCCAACAGCCATGACGATGGCTACGATGATGCGCAAGATGAATGTCTGCTTGCTAGCATCGAGCTTGTCCTGATCGGTCTCATAGAGATTGTCCTGCAGATAGGTGGTGATGCGTTCGTCGGTAGGATTGTTCACCTCAATGATGAGACGAGTAGGTGTCTTGGTCTTTGTCCCCGCATAGTATTCATTGGCCCAATCCATGAAGTTCTGTGGTACCAGAATGGTGTTCAGACGACTGCTGAATCCGACAATGGTTCCTTCGTATTCGTCGCGAGAACCACCTCCGGAGAGTTCGATGTTCAGACGGATGGCTCCCAAAATACCTTCGGACAACTTCGGCATGTTACGACTCTGTGCATAGCCGAAATTATAGAGGTCGAGATAATTGCGTGGAAGGATGATAGGCACTTCACGACTGCCCTGCTCGTAATGCCAGTCGTTTGTCTTGACATCGACAAACTCATCGGGCACGGATTCGAAGAACATCTCTGTGGAGAAGCTTGTCGTCGCGTCCAAACGGAAGGTGGCCTTCACATCGTAAGCTGACGAGGTGAACATGCCAAGACGCTCAACAAACTCCTGACTCTCCAGGTCCTGAATCTCGGGTCGTGTGAATGAGCTGGACTTTCCCGTAATGGTAGTCATCGAACTGATTTTCTTATTGACAATCAGGTAATCGGCTTTCATGAAACTATCTTCTGTTTCATAGATGGCCTGTGTATCCGTATAGAACTGGATGCCCAGCATGATGATGGTCATACCCACCAAATTAGCAAAGAAGAATCCCACAAACTGGGGGATGCTGATGTGCTGTCTCAATAACTTCCAAACCAGATTCATCTTTATTTCATTTAAGAAGTTAACAAGCTCTGCTTGTGGAAGTTATTATCTTCCTTTTTAACTCCCTATTATAATTTTAAAATTTTATCGTAGTTCAACTCAATATGTTTACCTATACTCGTGATGATGACACCTGCCCCCTGACGATGTGCCTCGTGAGTGAGGATATCACCAACAATACGGCTGTTGGTATCGTCGAGGTGACTGATGGGCTCATCGACAAAGATGAAATCGAAGGGCTGGCAGAGCGCACGAATGAGTGCCACACGCTGTTGCTGTCCGAACGACATTCGCCCAATCTTCGCATGTTTCCTGTCGGCGATTCCCAACATGTCGAACCACTCATCAATCTGCTGTGACGACTGATGACTGGTCAGTTTGTTCTTGATGGCGACATTCTCTATCGCAGTCAGTTCGGGGAACAGACGAAGTTCCTGCCAAAGGAGCGACAACGACGTCTGACGGATACGCACCCACTGGCGAGTAGAGAACTTAGCGATGTCGTCTCCGTCGAACAGGATCTGTCCCTCGTAGTCTTTCCGATAGCCAAAGATATAGCTACAAAGCGAAGACTTACCTGTACCCGAATTGGCTTCCACAAGATAGGTCTTTCCCTTCTCGAACGCCAACTCCTGATTCCACACCTCGCTCCGCAAGTCAGCAACCTGTGCAAAGACCTTTGGCAGTGTGTGTTTCAATATGATTGATTCCATTAAATTCTACCAACTATCAAATTGTCAACTAATTCAGTCCTTGCCAAAGAATCTCAGGGAAGGAAGCAATATCGACTTTGAGTATCACTTCACCAGGTTTCGTGGACTTCACGATAACGTTCTTGGCAGCTATATTCTCTGAACTGATGTCGGCAAAGATATAAATCATCGCACCAGCCATATCGTCAGCACGCTTGTTCTGGCCCTGAACAGTAAGCGGATCGTAGGGATGAATTCCGGTATATAACTGCTTGCCATCCAATGCCCAATGTAAATCAACATCATCGATCTTTAAATGATACTTGCCTGTACCTTCCAGCTTCATCGAGTAACCGTATTTCTCGGCCGACTCCATCCATGAATCCACATCCTTCATAAAATCGCTGTTTCCAAGCTGAGCATATAGTCCGAAATCTTCTTGATCGGGCTTTGCACAAATCAACACATCACCATCGATGGCTTTGAGCATCTGCTCGGCATCAATCACAAATCCAATACCCAGCAACGTCTCTTTAATCTTTGGTACACGTTTCAACATGTTGACCAACTTATCACCATTAGCACCCATACATGCCCATAGCTTTGTGTCACGAGGAATCTTGTTGACATATTCACCCGTCATCGGTTTGAAACTGGCAAAACATTCGTCGAGCTCAGCCTGTGCTTTCTCGTTGGTGCTGAACAACAGACTTTGGATATCGACACCACCCTCACGAAGATTCAGTCCGGCAACCACATCATAATCAGCAGGTTTCTCACCCTTTGGCAGCAGTTCCTTCAAGAAATCGGCATTCATATATCCTTCAACACCTAAATTGAAATATACCTGAAGGTCTTCGAAGGTCTGTTCACGTAACTTGGTGAACTGAGGCGTGGTGACGAACGAATCGTCAGCATCCTGACGCATCATAGACATCATCATCTGACTGAGGTCTTTCGTGGATTCCATTCTGGAGAACACAATCAAAAGCGTGTTGTCGTTATAGACCAAACGGGCACTTCCGTCTGCCAGATTTGACCACTGATATCCATCGGATTTCTTCACCTTGGAACAAACTTCCAGCTTCACCAGTGTGCCCATCAGTTCGTCGAACAACGACACATCCTCCACCTTCATCGTGAGGCCGAACAACTTGTCATTCGCAGCAAAAACATAGGCAGGACGAGTGAAATCTATACCTGAGAGTGAAGGGTCGGCAATGAGCGCATTCACCTTCGTTTCCACATCTGCATTCATGGCGCTACTCATCTTGCTCAGCGCCAAACGCATGAGTGGAGAACGTGCAACACCCGTCTTGTTCACAACATTGTCTAAACGTACAGCGGCAACACCCTTTACGTCCTTAGGGATGACTGTCATGTAGTCCTCGTACTGATCGTTACTACAAGCGGCAACAACCATCATGAGCACGACGGCAAACAAACTGCTCAAATATCTTTTCATTGTCTTCATGTTTCTTACTATTATATTATACGATTAAACTTCTAAACTATTAGTTTGCAAAGATACAAAGAATTTTGATACGAAGTCGTATTTTTAAAGTTTTTTTACAAAATTACTCTTTTGGGAAAGGTCCGACATTGCGCATTTGTCGGAGAATCTGTTTTTGGCGCTTATACATATAAGATGTCGGAGAACCGCTGTTACGTTTCAACGGATTAGGAAGTGATGCAGCAATCAAGGCACTTTGGTTGGCATTTAAGTCACACGCATGACATCCGAAATGTTCGAGAGCGACAGCTTCTGCTCCATAGATGCCATCACCCATCTCGATGGTATTGAGATAGACCTCCATGATACGGTGTTTCGACCAGAAGGTCTCTATAAGAATCGTGAAATAGACCTCGAAGCCCTTACGTGTCCACGAAGACTCGGGCCACAGGAACACATTCTTGGCAGTCTGCTGGCTGATGGTACTACCTCCCCTCAACCTACCCTTTTCTTCTTTTTCCTTCCAAGCTTTCTCGATGGCCTCGAAGTCGAAACCATTATGCTTGAAGAAGTTCTGGTCTTCGCTTGCCCACACCGCCTGAGGTAGCGTAGAATTGATGCTGTCAAGCGGTACCCATCGATGTGCCAGTTTGAGCGATTTTCCGTCCGTCAGTTGCTCACAGAGCCGTATCACCATCAACGGAGAGATGGGAACGGCACAGAATCGGTAGACAATCGTCATACCGATGGTTGAGACAAAGAACACAATCACTATCCACATCAATATCTTCAGAATTCGCTTGACAGTTCTCATGAATGGTAGCTATATGAAATTAAGAGTGTGAAACATCGTTTTCTTAAAAAAAGGATGCGTGACTCGTGTCACACATCCTCCTTTTCCTGACAAATCACATCATTGTTGATGGTGTTGTCTTGATTTTGGCTTACTGAGCAGCCTCCTTGTTAGCTGCATCAATCATAGCCTTTGATGCATAGAGGAATACCTCTACACGACGGTTCTGCTGACGACCAGCTGCTGTGCTATTATCAGCAACAGGCTGAGTTGAACCAGCACCACCTACAGACTTGATCTGTGAAGCACTTGCACCACACTGCTTGAGATAAGCCTCAACAGACTGAGCACGCTTCTCTGAGAGTGGGTTGTTGATTGCATCAGAACCAGTGTTGTCGGTATGACCAACAATTGCAACATCGATGTCTGGGTTAGCATTGAGCACATCGTTGGCAAACTTCTGGAGAGAAGTCTTAGCTGCAGCATTGAGGTCAGACTTGTTTGTTGCGAAGAGGATACCAGAGTCGAAAGTAACCTTAACAGCCTGAAGACCGTTAGCGTCCTTGATAGCCTCAACCTGTGCATTCTTAACTGCTTCAGCTGCTGCCTTAGCCTTGTCCATCTTCTTACCGATGATGACACCTGCACCTGTACCAACTGCACCACCTACGGCTGCACCGATAGCTGCGCCTTTGGCATCTTTACCAATTAAATAACCAGCGAGAGCTCCGAGAGCTGCGCCACCACCACCACCAAGAAGTCCACCCTTTGTGGCGTTGTTCATGTTACCACATCCTGAAAGGATGAGAAGAGCACTAAGTGCTACTGCAAGAAATTTAAAATTCTTCATACTTTAATTAATCGATTAAAAAAACATAAAGTTTCCACGTGCAAATATCGGTATTTTTCTTGAAATAAAACTCATATTCATTATTTTTTTTCATAAAAAAACGTTTTTTTTCGTTTTTCGCATACATTTACCTATGATGATAATGAATTAATTCGTAAATTTGTACTCGATTTTGGATGGCGAAAGCCAAAGCTGATTGATTGAAGGTAATTATAATGTTTATAGGAATACACATTTAATAATATATTATGGCAACAGAACTTAAAGGGTTGACGAAACGTAGCGTCAACTATTCGCAGTGGTATAATGAATTGGTTGTAAAAGCAGAATTGGCAGAACAGGCAGATGTCCGTGGTTGTATGGTCATCCGTCCTTACGGTTACGCCATCTGGGAGAAGATTCAAAGTGAGTTAGACAAGAAATTCAAAGAGACAGGCGTACAAAACGCATATTTCCCACTGTTGATACCAAAGTCGTTCCTAAGCAAGGAAGCTGAACACGTAGAGGGATTTGCAAAGGAATGTGCCGTAGTGACCCATTACCGTCTGAAAACCAACGAAACGCACGACGGCGTGGTGGTTGACCCTGCAGCGAAACTGGAAGAAGAACTCATCA
>CAMYYX010000083.1 GCA_947303695.1 uncultured Prevotellaceae bacterium
TTGTTGACTGCTCAAGAAGTTAAAGTTTCAAATCTTGCTTGATGGCTGCCACAGTCTCCTTGGCTGTAGCTACAGCGCTATCGTAGCACTTCGGACAACTCATATCGCCCTTGACCTCGATGTAGAACTTGATCTTGGGTTCGGTACCCGAAGGACGAACGGAGATCTTGGTGCCACTCTCAGTGAACCACTGAAGCACATTGCTGGTGGCTGGCATGTCGAGGGTGCTTTCCACACCGTTGCATACCATCTTGAGGGTCTTGAAGTCTTTGACACAGACGACGGGACTTCCGCCGAGGGAAGAAGGAGGAGTATTGCGGAAGTCTTCCATCATCTGCTTGATTTCATCGGCTCCACTCTTACCTGGCTTCACTACAGATACGGCATCCTGATAAGCAAATCCGTACTCGAGGTAGATCTGCATGAGCAGGTCGTAGAGGGTCATACCATTGTCCTTTGCCCATGCTGCGATTTCGCAGAGCAGACAGATTGAAGCTGGTGAGTCTTTGTCGCGCACCTTGTCGAATGGCAGGTAGCCGAACGACTCTTCGCCACCACCTATGTATTTCTTCTCGCCTTCAGAGATCTTGATTTCACGTGCAATCCACTTGAATCCTGTGTAGCAGTCGCGAATCTCTACGCCGTTTCGCTTAGCGATGTCGGCGATGGTCTCAGTGGTGACGATGGTCTTCACCATGAACTCGTTTCCCTTGAGCTGACCAAGTTTTTTCTTGTTTGCAATGATGTAGTATGAGAGCATGAGTGCGGTCTGGTTACCGTTGAGGATGCACCACTCGCCCTTTGGGTCGCGGCATACAACTGCAAGACGGTCGGCATCGGGGTCGCTGGCCAGCACGAGGTCGGCATTGAGACGAGTACCGAGTTTCATACCCAGTGTCATTGCCTCAGAGTTCTCTGGGTTTGGCGACACGACGGTTGGGAAATTGCCGTCGATGACCATCTGTTCCTTCACCACATTGATGTTCTGGAATCCCCAGCTGCGCAGAGCTGCAGGAATGATGACACGGCCTGTACCGTGAAGTGGTGAATAGACGATACAAAGGTCTTTCTGACGTAGGATAACGTCTTGATCAACCATAGCTTCACGAACAGCATTGAGGTAGTCAATATCCATCTCGCCTCCAATAATCTTTATAAGGTCGTTGTTAGGTGTAAATTTCACGTCATCGATGGTTACCTTGTTCACTTCCTCGATGATGCCAGTATCGTGTGGTGAAAGCACCTGTGCACCATCGTCCCAATATGCCTTATAGCCGTTGTACTCGCGTGGATTGTGGCTAGCAGTGATGTTCACACCTGCCTGTGCACCCAACTGACGGATGGCAAACGAGATTTCAGGAGTAGGACGCAGACCTTCGAAGAGGAATACCTTGATGCCATTTGCCGAGAAGATGTCGGCCACGGTCTCAGCAAACAAACGCGAATTGTTGCGGCAGTCGTGACCTACAACTACAGCAGGATTCTTGCCTGCAAATGCCTTGTTGATGTAGTTAGCAAAACCTTGGGTAGCCATACCCACGATGTACTTGTTCATACGATTGGTTCCAGCACCCATGATACCGCGAAGTCCTCCGGTACCGAATTCCAGGTTCTGATAGAACGCATCGATGAGCGCACTCTTGTCGTCGGCATCGAGCATAGCCTGCACCTCAGCACGGGTGTCGGCATCGAACGAAGGCGATAACCACTTGCGGGCCTCAGCCTCACACTGTCTCAATAATTCCTGATCCATATTGCTACGTTTTTTAGATGATTAGTTCATTTGTACTTTCGAAATGCAAAGATAATGCAAATCAATTAAAATACAAAAAAAAATGTTATTTTTAGGGTATTTTATTTGTAGGATAAAGAGGAATACTTTATATTTGCAACGCAAAAATCAACTTTAACAATAAATATGAGCATGAAAAAACTAATATTTGCATTGTGTCTGCTGACATTCTCCATGGGAATGATGGCACAGGAAGAAAAGCCGAAATCGAACTGGGTGACAGGCGAACAAGAGAGCAGTTTCCCTGGACAGATGATAAAGTATGCAGTATGTCTATCGCCAACAGTCATCAAAGGACAGAAAGGTGACATCACCGTATCGCTCAACATCATGGAGTTCCGTGACAACACGAACTATTTCTTCAAATCAACAGGCGAGGACTTCAAGGTGGACTACAACGTGACCCAGCGTGTACTGCTGCAATTTGATGATGACAGCGAGAACTTCTATGCACTCGAAGGCTCAAACAACCATACATCGAACACGCTGAAGTTCCCAGGCTCGTACCAGAACAAATTCAAGAAGTTGCTGAAGAAAGGCAAGAAACTGAAAGTGGAAGTCGAGTTTGCCGATGCAGGTACGCACACCATCGAATTCAATGTCGAAGGTCTCGATCCGTCTTATATTAAATAATAAGGTGGAGAACGCCACAAAAAAAACAATAATGCCACTCATTCAAATCGTGAGTGGCATTATTTTATGATGCATCATTGCCTGGCTTATCGCTGACAAAACTATATACCGTATATCCTATCAGCGCAACACCAATAATGGTTGCATAGATCCATATCTCAGGGCCTTGGATAGAGGTACAAGCAGACACAAGGAACACGGCTGCCAGAATGAACGAAAGAATGGTCTTAACAACGAATTTCTTATTAAACATTTGCTGCTATCTTTTTACGTATATAGTTCTTTGAATAAACAATAATGAGCGTGATAATCACTGCCGAAGAATAACACACGAGGTCCATCCCGTCATAAGTACCGGTAAATCCCCAACACATCTGAGCAAGCTCGGAGCCGAACGCTACAGCAGGCATGCTGAGATACCACACACAGGACATTCTGTCGAACTTGTTCCAGATGGCATCAACCAACAACAGATAGGACAATAGCCACAAACCGTCGGGCAGGCTGTAACGCACCCATTGGGGTAGGCTCAATTCACCACCCCACTCACGCAGGCTATCAACCCACGGACCGGCATGTTCATAAAAACGAAACATATTTAGCTCCGTCGATCTGAACGTAAGGTAAAGAAACCCTTCGACAAGGAAGAGCACCAAGGCCAGTACCAATTCGATTCTTCTTGCCTTGCTTTTCAGCAGCTCACGCATTTATTATCAGAATATTGGTTTTGTACAAAAACATGGCAAAGATAGTAATTTTCCGTGAAATACTGTCATGTTTAAAGTGTAAAGTTTCATGAAAACTGCTTTTTTCCTTTTTCGTACCACTGTTTTCACTTATTTTTTGTAACTTTGCAATTGAATTTGCACATATACTACGATTAATAATAAGAAAATACATATATGATAACAGAATTAAACGAACAAGAGATTCAGCGCAGACAAAATATGCAGGCAATGAAAGATATGGGAATCAACCCCTATCCTGCCGCAGAATATCCAACCAACGCATTCTCAACCGACATTGTTGAACGATTCAGCGACGAAGCCGAAGAGATACGACAAGTATGCATCGCTGGCCGTATGATGAGCCGCCGCATCATGGGCAAGGCATCATTTATCGAACTGAAAGACTCAAAAGGGCGCATCCAAGTATATGTAACGCGTGACGACATCTGTCCTGACGAGAACAAAGACATGTATAACGTGGTATTCAAGAAACTGCTCGACCTGGGAGACTTCATCGGCGTGAAAGGCTTTGTTTTCCGCACTCAGACAGGGCAGATCAGTGTGCATGCACAGGAAATTACCGTGCTATCGAAGAGCTTGCGTCCCCTACCTATCGTCAAATACAAGGACGGTGTGGCCTATGATGCTTTCGAAGACCCAGAGTTACGCTATCGTCAACGTTATGTGGATTTGATCGTAAACGAAGGAGTGAAGGAAACATTCGAGAAGCGTACTAAGGTAATTTCAACCCTGAGAAAAGTACTCGACGAAGCTGGCTACACTGAGGTTGAAACCCCTATCTTGCAATCGATTGCCGGAGGCGCTACTGCTCGTCCGTTCATCACTCACCACAATAGTCTCGACATCGACCTCTACATGCGTATCGCTACCGAGTTGTACCTGAAGCGTCTCATCGTGGGTGGTTTCGAGGGTGTATACGAAATCGGCAAGAACTTCCGCAACGAAGGTATGGACCGCACCCACAACCCTGAGTTCACTTGTGTAGAGCTATATGTTCAGTACAAGGATTACAACTGGATGATGTCGTTCACAGAGAAACTGCTTGAGACCATCTGTATGGCAGTCAACGGAACGACGGAGAGCGTGGTAGATGGCAAGACCATCTCTTTCAAGGCGCCTTATCGTCGTCTACCTATTCTTGAAGCCATCAAGGAAAAGACAGGATATGACCTCGAAGGTAAGAGCGAGGACGAGATTCGCAAGATCTGCAAGGAACTGAAATTAGAGATTGATGACTCGATGGGAAAAGGCAAGTTGATTGACGAGATTTTTGGAGAATTCTGCGAAGGTACTTACATCCAACCAACCTTCATCATTGACTACCCAGTAGAGATGTCGCCACTGACTAAGATGCACCGATCGAAGCCAGGCCTGACGGAACGTTTCGAACTGATGGTAAATGGCAAGGAGTTGGCTAACGCCTACTCTGAATTGAATGACCCCATCGATCAGGAGGAACGATTCAAGGAGCAGATGCGACTGGCCGACAAAGGTGACGACGAGGCGATGATTATTGACCAAGACTTCTTGTGTGCACTTCAATATGGTATGCCTCCAACAAGTGGTATCGGAATCGGCATCGACCGTCTCACTATGCTCATGACGGGCAAGATGACCATTCAGGAAGTGCTCTTCTTTCCCCAGATGAAACCACGAAAGGTGCAGACATCTGACAATGCTGACGAGACAAAAACTCCTAATGCGGAGTAATGTCCTGATGAATCAGAAGACAATACACAACATTAATCATTGAAAGAATGCAGTTTAATAGTTGCGGAAAAGTAGCAATCATCGGCGGCGGCAGTTGGGCGACAGCTATGGCAAAGATTGTTCTTCACCATGAGGAACAGATTAACTGGTACATGCGTCGTGATGACAGAATCGAGGAGTTCATTCGATTAGGTCATAACCCAGCCTACCTCACGGGCTTACATTTCGATGTGAGCCGCATCAACTTCTCGTCCGACCTGAATAAGGTGGTGCAAGATTCGGATACCCTGATACTAGTGACCCCTTCGCCATACCTTAAAAGTCACCTAAAAAAACTCAAGGTGAGCATTCGAGAGAAACTGATTGCTATCGCCATTAAAGGATTGGTACCTGACGACAATATAACCATTTCGCAGTACTTCCAACAGGCATTCAATGTGCCAGAAGACAATATTACCACCATCGGAGGACCTTCGCATGCAGAAGAAGTAGCGATGGACCGATTGTGTTATCTCACTGTAGGCTGTCATAACATTGACAATGCAAAGACAGTAGCTGAGTTGCTGACAAACAGATATGTAAAGACATCAGTAAGCACAGATATCGAAGGCATCGAATATAGTTCGGTATTGAAGAACGTGTATGCAATTGCCGCAGGTATTTGCAACGGATTGAAATATGGTGATAACTTCCATGCCGTACTTGTAGCAAATGCCGTGCAAGAAATGGACCGTTTCCTCCAAAGTGTGGAACAGCGTGATGACCGTAAAGTAACGAACACCGCCTATTTGGGCGACTTGTTGGTAACGATGTACTCTAACTTCTCACGTAACCGTACATTCGGAACAATGATTGGACGAGGCTACTCAGTAAAAACTGCACAGTTGGAGATGGAGATGATTGCCGAGGGCTACTACGGCACATATTGTATGAAGCAAATCAATAAGCGGTTTCACGTGAACATGCCAATCCTCGATGCTATGTACAATATTCTCTACGAGCGCATATCGCCATCCGTAGAAATCAAGATATTAAGTGATTCTTTCAGATAACTCCTAAACCCCTAATCAATTATGAAACTAGAAATAAACAAAGCAACGACATTCCTTGCTGCAGGCAAGGTAGAATCATATACCGCTGATGTAATGGCTGCACAGAAAGCACTTGAAGATGGCACTTGCGCAGGCAACGACTTCCTTGGATGGCTTCATTTGCCACTGAGCATCACAGCCGAATTCATTGCAGAAATCAACGAGACTGCAAACATTCTAAAAGCCAACTGTGACACAGTCGTTGTAGCTGGTATTGGAGGCAGTTACCTCGGTGCCAAGGCTGTAATCGCAGCCCTCGACGATAACTTCACCTGGCTAAAACCATCAAACGCCCCACGCATCCTATTTGCAGGTAACAACATCAGCGAAGACTATCTCACAGAACTGATTGACTACCTCAAGAGCGTGAAGTTCGGTGTCATCAACATCAGCAAGTCTGGTACCACAACAGAAACTGCAATCACTTTCCGTTTGCTCAAGAAACTTTGTGAGGAGCAGATGGGGAAGGAGACAGCAAAGAAAGTCATCGTAGCCATCACAGATGCAAAGAAAGGTGCTGCACGTAGTTGTGCTGACAAAGAGGGTTATAAGACCTTCGTGATTCCGGACAATGTAGGAGGACGTTTTTCTGTGCTCACTCCTGTAGGTCTGCTACCAATCGCCTGTGCAGGTTATGATATCGCACAACTTGTGAAAGGTGCACAGGACATGGAACGCCAATGTGACATCAACGTACCCTTCGACGAGAATCCATGTGCCGTATATGCAGCAACACGTAATGCACTCTACGCAAGCGGCAAGAAGATTGAAATTCTTGTTAATTACCAACCGAAGCTTCACTATGTTTCAGAATGGTGGAAACAGCTCTATGGCGAGAGCGAGGGTAAGGATAAGAAAGGTATCTTCCCAGCAAGCGTAGATTTTTCAACCGACCTACACTCCATGGGACAATGGATTCAAGATGGCGAACGCACCATCTTCGAAACGGTAATATCGATTGACAAACCTAACAGCAGCCTTGTCGTTCCTGCAGACGAAGAGAACCTCGACGGGTTGAACTTTCTGGCAGGCAAACATATCGATGAAGTGAACCACAAAGCAGAGTTGGGCACCCAACTGGCACATATTGATGGCGGTGTGCCAAACATCCGTATCTCGATACCTAAACTCGATGAGTACAACCTCGGACAGCTTATCTATTTTTTCGAGAAAGGTTGTGGAGTAAGCGGTCTGCTTTTGAAAGTCAATCCTTTCAATCAACCAGGTGTAGAAGCATACAAGAAGAATATGTTTGCACTGCTTAACAAACCTGGTTACGAAGCTGAGAGCAAGGCCATCCAAGAAAGACTGTAATCATGCATATCGCCGTCGCAGGAAATATCGGTAGTGGAAAAACCACACTGACCACAATGCTTGCCAAGCATTATGGTTGGAAACCTCAGTTTGAGTCGGTTATCAACAACCCTTACCTCGAAGATTATTACAAGGACATTCAACGATGGTCACTCAATCTT
>CAMYYX010000084.1 GCA_947303695.1 uncultured Prevotellaceae bacterium
ATCCAGTACTTCTCATACGCTGGCTATGACAACGACGTATCGTACGACTACACATCATTGGCACGTCCAATGGCTTTCAACTTCCGCGTAGGTGAGGACGGCAAGGCACGTATCGGTTTCCGTACGAACAATGTTGACGCCACCGGAACCGAACATCCACATGCTTGCGCTGGTTGGTTCAAGCTCGACAACTTCCGTCTGGAGTGTGTATCAGTAGGTCTTGTTGATAGTCCTGAGTTGCCAGAAGGCATTGCTGAAATGACGACAGAGCAGGCTACAAGTGCTATCTACGACCTCGCAGGCCGCAAGGTTAGCAACCCGACGAAGGGCATCTACATCCAAGGTGGACAGAAGTTCTTCGTGAAATAAATGGTCTCATCCAACAAGAAAGGCTCCCACTCGGGAGCCTTTTTTATTGATGATAAGGAGTAAATGGATTTACTCTTCGTAGCCTTTCGGATTGTTCTTCTGGAAGTTCCAGGAATCACGACACATATCCTCGATTCCATATTGTGCTTCCCAACCCAGTTCTGCCTTTGCTTTTGCTGGGTTGCAATAGCAAGTTGCGATATCACCTGGTCGACGGGGCTTGATGACATATGGTACCTTCAGCCCGTTGGCTGTCTGGAAGGCATTCACAACATCGAGTACAGAATAACCGTGGCCTGTACCGAGATTATAGATGCCAAGTCCACACTTGCGTTGAATGGCTTGTAGGGCAGCTACATGTCCGGCTGCAAGGTCGCATACGTGGATATAGTCGCGTACACCTGTTCCGTCAGGGGTGTCATAGTCATTACCGAATACACCCAGTTCCTTACGGATACCGATAGCTGTTTGGGTAATGTATGGCATCAGGTTGTTAGGAATACCATTTGGATTCTCACCAATCAATCCAGACTTGTGTGCGCCGATTGGGTTGAAGTAACGCAGCAGGACGACGTTCCATTCTGGGTCAGCTTTCTGTACGTCAATCAACACTTCCTCCAACATTGATTTTGTCTGTCCGTATGGATTGGTGCAATGCCCCTTTGGACACGATTCTGTTATTGGAATCTGTGCAGGATCGCCATAAACGGTTGCTGATGATGAGAAGATGATGTTCTTGCATCCATTCTTACGCATTACGTCGAGTAGTACAAACGTTGCGTTCATGTTGTTCTCATAATACTCGAGTGGCTTTTCGCAACTCTCACCAACAGCTTTTAAGCCTGCAAAATGGATGACAGCATCAATCTTGTATTGTTTGAATACCTTGTCGAGTGCCTCACGATCGCGAACATCGGCTTTAATGAATGGAACTTGTTTGCCGATGATCTTTGACACTCTGCGTAATGCTTCTTCCTTCGAGTTGACGAGGTTGTCTACTACAACTACTGAGTGTCCGGCTTTATCAAGTTCGATAATGGTGTGGGAGCCTATATATCCGGCTCCGCCTGTTAATAGAATTTGCATAATTCTTTGTTATTTAGTGTTATGTTTTGAATGTTATGAATCTTGTTGAGAACGTAGTGTGACATCATTGACAAAGTTACGAATGGATTGCTGATCGTCTTTCTTGCATATCATCAGGATGTCGGGCGTGTCGATGATGGCATAGCCGTGCAGATTCTGAATGGTGGCAATTTTACCCTTTGGAAGTTTGATGATACAGTCCGATGTGTCATAGAAGAACGTTGTTTGTTTTTGTTTCTCGTCTTCCGTAGGGGTGAGTACCACATTGCCATCTTGTGTCTTTTGCATGATGTTAAACACTTGTGTCCATGTACCTAAGTCGCTCCAACCGAAATCACACTGCATCACATCGACGTTATCTACCTTTTCAAGTACACCTGTCTCTAACGGGATGTTGGGACAGATGGAGAACGCTTGTTGGATAAGTGTTGGTATGTTCTCTCCGACAGATAGCATGTCATGTACTCTTTGCAGGATGTCCGAAACCTCACTGGATACCTGTCTGATGGTTTCGAGGAAGGTACGTGCTCCCCAAAGGAACAATCCTGTGTTCCATAGGAACTCATGGCTCTCGATGAACATCTTGGCAAATTGCTCCTCGGGTTTTTCTGTGAACGACTTCACTTGGAAGATGTTGTCGGCACGTTGTTCGTTCATCTGAATATAGCCGAACTGGGTTTCAGGGTGGGTAGGAGTGACGCCCACTGTTAGCAACCGTTGGTTGTTGGCGACATATTCAAATCCTTTCAGCATATCGTGCTCGAATGTCGATTCGTCAGTAATGAGTTGGTCGGCAGGTGTCACGAGCATCACAGCGTTTGGATTGATTCGTGTGAGGTGGATGGCAGCCCATACTACACTAGGTACCGTGTTTCGCCGCATGGGTTCCAATAGCAGGTTGGCAGTAGGTAGTTGAGGTAGTTGTTGCAGTGTCAAATCTTTATAGATTTCGTTCGACATCACGATGATGTTCTCTTTATCGATAAACTTAGCATATCGTTTGTAGGTCGCTTGCAGCAAGGTCTCCCCTGTACCGAGGATGTCAAGGAATTGTTTTGGCATCTGCTGTCGGCTCGCCGGCCATAGTCGTGTGCCGATTCCTCCTGCTAATATGATGCAATAATAGTTGTTCTGCATAAAGATTTATCTAAATAATAAGGTAGTTATTGTTTGATATTCATTATATTCGAGTTATCTCACTAGATACTTCTTCCCGTTTTGGATGTAGATGCCGCTCAATAGTGGCATTTGGTCTGCATTCAACTTCTTGCCTGTAAGGTCGTAGAAGATATTCATGTCAGGTACATCGTTGGTGATGTTATTGATTGCCTGAGCATCGTTTGCCTTTGCTGTGATGCTAATCTCAGAGGCTGATGCCCATGCGTTATTGTTGACTTCAGACTTCGCAATGAGTTTCAGGTAGCGTCCTTCAACAGGTTTCTTTAGTGTGGCTGCCTGTTGGGCAGTTGTCTTTGAGAATGAGCCTGTTGCTACAGCCGTTCCGAAGTTATTCACATCGTTACTGATGTAGATTTCATACTCACGAATCATTCCGTTCTCGTTTCCATCAGTTCGTGCCGTATAAAGAACAGCTGTCACATTGTAGGTCTGAGCCATATCAATCACGATGGTGTGAGGATGGCGTGGGGTAGAACCGCTGTACTGTGTATGCCAGAAGGTCGATGGGTTGTTATCGATAGCATAGCGTGCAGGATTGCCGCCTTCCTCGCTTGATACGCTGTAGATCTTCCATGCTGTGCGGTTGATGTACATCTGGAATTCGTAGGTCGACACAGGACTGTCGAAATATCCTTCAGCCTGGCAATATGCTGTGACGGTACCTCCATCCGGCAAATTCACGGCTGTTGTGTATTTCTGATAAGTACCACCGTTGATACTGTAATAGATCGTAGCGTTCTTCGTTCCTGTCTTCATCGTGATGCGTCCGTTGCTTGCCTGTGTGCATTCCACAGCTTTGCAGATAGGCATATCGAAGCGTGCTTTTTCTGCCATAGCTTCCTTGCTCATGGCCTCTGCAAGTGGAATGAACATGAAGCGGAATTTCGTGTCAGATGCATACAATTCGTATTTCTTCAGCACGTCAGGACCGCAACTGGCATTACCCAAACCACGTGTGCGAGCATCGATATTGACCACAGTCACATTTGCTTTCTTGAATTCGTATGGATGTTTTGCACGTGTATTGCGGTTGGTGTAGTTATCCTCTGGACGCCAATGGAGTGCTGATGCAGCCATCTGGTCTGGTGCCACAACCATCATTCCAATTCCGTCTGCGTTGGTCAGGGCCAGCCATCTCACTTCCTGTTTTGTTCCGTGCTCCTGAGGTTTTACGTATTCCACATATTGGTCTGTAACGGTGCTTGCATAGATATCTGGGAAGCAAGCCTCCTTGCGGTCTACATAGCTGTCCCAAGGTCCACGTCCGAACCAAGTGAACTGTTCCATCCTTACTGGCATCTCAAACTTGAAGCCGATACGTGGAACGATGGCGTTCTGGTCAACAGGGTTGATATCTGAGTTAACCATAATGGTTCCATCTGCACATACCTTGAAGTCCAGTTGTACGTTGAGCTTATGGGATGTGGTTGAGGTCCACACACTCTTCATACTGATATCGGCTGTCTGTCCATCCTCGCTCTTTGCGACAGTCGTACCCTTACCGCTACCGGTGAAGGTAGTCAGACCCATGTCATCCCAACTGCCTGTCTTGTTGCCATCGTTGTCTGTTGGCAAACGGAAGAGGTTGGGCTTTAGAGGCTGCGAGATGATGCTCTGTCCTTTGTAGACATAGCGTAGCAATGTGCCTTGCGTTTTCGAGAAGGTAGCAGTAAAGTCGCTATTTGATACGGTGACCATCGCGCTGCTTTCTGTAACGGTGAGAGCCTCACCCTGTGCAAGCTTCATCGGAGTCTTTACAGCTGTATTGAGCGGCAGTTGTTCGCTTGCTACTTCGTAGCCGGCTTCTGCCCAGAGGGTAGCTTCCTTGAGTTTTGCTGAGAAGCGGATAAAGTATTCAGCATCGGCTTTCATCTCTGATGGGATATTGTCGATGGTGATGCGAATGCTGTCACCTGCCTTTACGATATCGTCTATAGTTCCTTTTCCAACCTCTTTACCTTCTTCCAATATGGTGTATGTGAGGTCGAGATAGCTGTTGTCAGCAAATGCCAACTTGCTCTTCATAAGGAATTGGTTCTTGCTACTCTTAACGCTCTTGAACTCGAGTGGCTGATAAATCTTCTTGGTGTTGTAAACCTTATCTGTAAAACTCCAGTCAGGCTTTACCAATCCGTTGATACAGAAGTTGCCATCATTCGGGTTGTCTCCGAAGTCACCTCCGTAGGCAAAATAATTCTTACCGCTTGAATTCTTGGTGAGCAGACCTTGGTCTTTCCAGTCCCAGATGAATTCACCGGTCAGACATGGATACTTCTCATAGAGGTCGAAGAACTCGCGCACATTACCCATTGAGTTACCCATCGAGTGACTGTTCTCGCATTGTATATGCGGCTTTGGATTACTTTGGTTCAGTCGGCTGCGACCTGTGTTCTCGATTCCGTCCACTCCTGCATACATCGTGCTACTCACGTCTCCGTAATCGCTGTTGCCTTCATAGTGGATGAGTCGTGTCGTATCGAGTTTACGTATCGCTTCACGTGCACTTTGGAAGTTGTTTCCGCGTCCCGATTCGTTTCCGAGCGACCAGATGAAGATGCAGACGTGGTTACGATGCCACAATACTTGATTGGCTGAGCGCTCTGTCATCATCGTTCTGAATGTCTCTACGCCCGAGAGCCCTGTGTTGGCGTGGCACTCTACGTTGGCTTCTGCCAACACATAAAGTCCGTAGCGGTCGCACAGGTCATAGAAATACGGGTCGTTAGGGTAGTGGGAAGTACGAACTGCGTTGATGTTCAGACGTTTCATCGTGATAACGTCCTTTTCCATCTCTTCGCGAGTAACGGCACGTCCGTTTTCATAGCTGAAGTCATGACGGTTCACGCCATGGAATACCATACGTTTGCCGTTAATAAGTAATGCTCCATCACTTCGTACACTTACTTCCTTAAATCCGACTTTTCCGCCACGTATGTCTATTGTTTTTCCTTTACTGTCTTTCAGTGTAAGCACCAAGTCATACAGATTAGGCTCTTCAGCATTCCACTTGCGAGGGTTCGTCACATTGATCGAGAATGTCTGCTTGCCAATCGCATTGATGGTCTTCGTTGCTGTTGCAATAGCTGTACCGTTATCTTCTATGCTGACGGTCAGTTCACCTCCGCTGATAGCCTCTCCTTCGATGTTCACTTGCACTTTTGCTGTTGCGTTTTTGTACTGTGCATCAAGGTCGGTCGAGAAGAAGTAGTCGCGAATCTGGGTTTTAGGAGCTGCCCATAGGAAACAATGACGTTGAATACCTGTCAATCGCCAATAGTCCTGACACTCTATGAACGATCCGCTGGTGAATCTGTATACCTGCAATGCTACGGTATTCGTACCGCTTTGAACATATTTGGTAATGTTGAATTCCGAAGGCAGATACGAATCCTCGCTGTAGCCGATTCGTTGTCCGTTGATCCATAGGTAGTAGCCGTGTCCTACACCATTAAAGCGTATGTAGATATCTCGACCTTCCCATTCTTTAGGTAAGTTGAACTGACGGCGATAAGTGCCTACGGGGTTCGGCATACTGCTGTTATAGCTGAACCATGATGGGCGTTCAGCCATGATGCTATAAGTATTCCTGTCGTATGAGAATGGATACTGAACATTACAATACAGCGGTTTGTCCCAGTTTTTCCCGTTATGAATACCATACACTTGCCAGCTTGATGGAACGCTGATATTGTCCCATGCTGCATCATTATAGTCAGTCCCGAACACGTTCTTTGGGGCGTTGTTGGGGTTACCCACCCATTTGAATTTCCATGTACCGTCCAAGTCCAGGTAATAGGGTGACTGGCTCATGTCGTTACTGCTCACCTGACCTACACTTCCGAATGGAATTGACACGGTGTGAGCAGTTTCTTTATTTACGTTCGAAATGTTTGGGTTGTCCCATTCAGTATCGTCCTGTGCCTTTGCCAGCACAGCAGACATCATTAAGATCGTTAATGTTAGTTTTCGCATATGATAGGTTTGTTATTTCACAGCAAATATAATAAATATTTTCAAATCAACATAATTACGCCTCTTTTTGACGTGTACCCATACGAGCTTCAACAACATTGACGACATAGTCGCCCAATTTTTCACACTCGTTAATGAGATCCATATAGATGGTACCGACAGCGTAGGTGTATTCGCGATTGTTTACATCAATGATATTTTGCGACTTCAACTGATTGCGATAGTTGTTGATCTCGTTCTCGATATTGAACGTGCAATTTACGTCAAACGACTCCTTGCGACCACCCATCAAACGGTTCATCTGTGAGAGGCTCTGGTCGGTCAGGTCCATCATTTGATGCAGATGGTCATACTGCTTTTCTACAAAGTGGTCTTCCTTGCCATTGTACTTGCGAGAAATGGTACGTGCCATATTGAAGCAAGCGTCGCCGATAGACTCCAACTCAGAGACTTCACGCAACATGGCGCGAATCTTTGCCTTTGTATCGTCTGACAAGTGAGCATCACTCACTGAGTCCAGATAGTTGGCGATTTCCAGTTCCATATTGTCACTGATGCCCTCGTACTTCTCAATACGGGTATACAACTTATTGAACTCACCAGCTTGGTTGTCTTTCTTCTTACCCGTTGAACTCGACGACAATATCAGCAACTCCCTTACCATACCGAACATTCGTTGCATACGATTCGAGAATTGTTGTATCTCCTTCTGTGCTTCCAGCACCGAGAGCTCTGGAGTCTTCATGAAACCTGCAGTGATAAAATGCAAACGGAAATCCTCTTCTTCATCAACTTTCTTAGATTTGATGACCCAAC
>CAMYYX010000085.1 GCA_947303695.1 uncultured Prevotellaceae bacterium
CAAGTTCCTTTCCTACGACACGTACTTCATCCTTGAAGAGCAGTTTAATTGGCTCAACGAGTTCAAACTGCATATCCTCTGGCAGACCGCCCACATTGTGGTGCGACTTCACAGGACCTGACTCCACGATGTCGGGATAAATAGTACCCTGTGCCAAGAAACTGATGCCTTTGAGTTTCCGAGCCTCTTCTTCGAACACACGGATGAATTCTGCACCGATAATCTTGCGTTTCTGCTCAGGGTCGGCCACTCCAGCCAACTTATCAAGGAAACGGTCCGTAGCATCCACATATACCAGATTAGCATTCAACTCATCGCGGAACACACGTACTACTTGCTCAGGCTCACCCTTACGTAGCAGACCGTGGTTCACGTGTACCGATACCAATTGTTTGCCAACCGCCTTAATCAGCAGCGCAGCCACTACTGATGAATCTACACCGCCGGAGAGTGCCAGCAGCACTTTTTTGTCACCTATTTGAGCACGCAGCTCACTGATTTGTTCGTCAATAAATTTCTTGGCCAGAACTGGAGTGGTGATACGCTCCATATCAGCCGGCCGTACGTTACCTGTCGTCATAATTTCTTTTTTTGTAAATGATTGATAGTTTTCCTTATTTCAGAACTTAATTTTCTTCAGTTCTTTCTTGAATTCCTCTGCTACTGATTGGGCATTGGTCTCTCCGCCCTTTGCTGATGCTTGGGCAGTCTTGACTGCGTTGTAGTAGGCATAACCCATGCCGGTTGTGAGGAGGGAGGCCGTAACGGCACTGATGGTTCCTCCAATGACGGAGCCTGCTCCTGGAATGCATTTGAGGAGACCACGGACGACTGCACGTCCGGTGATGGTTGCTCCCAATACGCCTGCAGCACTGGAAAGAAGGGTTGTTAGGAATGCGCGGTCGGCGTCCATCTGCATGACTTTCGTAATACTGGCCATCATACCGATTTGAACTGGCGCCAAAAGAACCGCATCACTGAAGGGAATGGGAGTCGCCCCAACTGCCGCAGCACTACTCGCTGCAACAGCGATGATTTTGTCAACGGCCTTTTTGGTGATGGTATCGTTCACTTTCTGTGAAGCGGCAAGAGCTGCCTTTGCTATGTCGGGAACGATTTCGTAGGTGTGCTCGACGAGTTCCTCAAGTCCGAATGCAGGAATCGTACCGATAGGGGTCTCGTAAGGCAATGCAAGGACACGGATAACATTTGTGGCTTCGACACATTCTTCTTTAACGACATTGTAGAAGTCCAACGAAGTGTCAAGTGTCTTAGTGAGTACGACGACAACAGGGATGTCTTTAGCTAAGTCGTTGATGAATTCTATCTCGGCCTTCTCTACGCGCTTGCCATCATTGCTGATGCAGAACCACGCGAGGTGAATCTGTTTCTTTGTGTCGCCCAACTTCTTGCGCTTTTCGATTTCAGACTTGAGTTCTTGACGGATGGTGAGTGCGTTGCCCAACTCAAATCCTTTGGTGTCGAAAATGTGGACAGGCTCGCCTTCCTTAGAATACTCTTTCATGGTCTGTGTGACAGGTTTGCCGACACCCGTCTCTGCCAGATTGCCTTTGAACACAGCATTGACGAGTGTGCTTTTGCCTACTCCCGTCTTGCCAGCGATGATGATATTGACTTGGCCGATCTTCTCCACAGCCTCATCAATGATCTTCTTTATGTTGAGCGATTTGGCACTATCGGCCATTTCCTCAAGATTCTGTGCTTGCTCCTGAATGACTTTGGGGCCTTTGATGATGTCTGTAATCTTATTCATGTTATTGGTAATTATAGGTTAAATGAATTAATGAATTGTTTCAGTCGTTCGGTTTCTCCTGCGACGATGATGGTGTCGTCTTGTTCCAGCACAACTTGCGGTTCTGGGTTCATGATGTAGTCGTCGCCACGTTTGATACCCATGACGATGCAGTGTGCCTTGTCGCGGATGGCAGAGTCGAAGATTGTGCTGTTGATGAGTGGATTGCCTTCTTCAAGCGTGAAGCTCTCGAGTGTGACATGTGCACGGGCGATGTCCTCTTCTTCGTGCTTGATGCTCGAATCAATCATCTGTTTGAACTTGTCAATCTGTTCGTCCGAGCCTGCTACCACAATCTGATCACCTGGGTACACATGTTTGCTTCCGCCAGGAATGTTGGTGAATACACCTCCACGGATGATGCGTACGATGCTAACGCCCGAATGTTTTCGAACATTCAGTTGACTGAGAGTCCTGCCGCTGAAAGTGGATTCTTGCGGAAGTGTGAACGTCGAGATGTGGATATCATAAGGCAGGAGTGAGCTTTCGAATGCCTTTGTGACAGGGCGGCGTTTAGCTGCCGATACCTCGCGTGCGGTGAGATTCTTGTTGAATTGTTCTTCCATCCCCTTTGAACGGCTCTTGACGCTACGCGACATCATGATGATGACAATGAGCAGCAATGAGATACCGATGAGCATACCTGATGTAAGGGTGAAGATGCGTACGATGGCATACGACACTACTCCGACTCCGATGAGCATTCGTAGCAGCAACAAGCCTGCTAACCAAGCCTTATGTCCGTTGCTTGAATTCCATAATACACGTGCCTCTTTGGAGTTCCTGTGTCGAGAAGCAATATTATATATAAAAGGAGAACAACTTCCGATGATGATGATGAGTGCAATAATCTTCATGACCAAAGAAGCAGTATCGGGGTTGAGGAACGCTTCGAGCCATGTGGATTTCGAGAGGATGAACGGGCAGATGGTCTGGAAGAAGATGAGGTAGATGAACGCTGTGATGATGCCCGATATGAGCATGGTGATGGCAACTTTACGCAGATAAGCTTTCCACACACTGTCAGACGAAACGGTGTTTTTGCGTTGTGCATAGTTCTCAAGGAACAATTTGATGCCTGGGCTGAGATGTTTGTTCAGATAACTCTCAGCAGGTCCTGAGAGACGCATGATGAATGGTGTGAGGAAGGTCGTGATGACCGACACCGCAACAACGATGGGGTAGAGGCTCGATTCGGTCACTCCTGCAGTCTGTCCGAAATCGGCGATGATGAAGGCAAACTCACCAATCTGCACCAACGTGAAACCTGTCTGCAAACTGACCTTCAGCGACTGGCCGGAGAGCAGTGTTCCGATGGATGCAAATGTAATCTGTCCGATGATGACAGTGAAGGTGATGATGACGATAGGCAGCCAGTATTGCAGCAGCAAATCGGGGTTAATCATCATACCCACTGATACGAAGAAGATGGAACCGAAGACGTTTTTGATGGGTAGAACCAAGTGCTCGATGCGTTCTGCTTCAATCGTCTCTGCCAATACCGAACCCATGACAAAAGCCCCAAGTGCAGAACTGAATCCTGCGCCGATAGCTAGCAGCACCATTCCGAGACAAAGACCGATGGCGAAAATGGTGAGTGTCTCGTCGTTCAAGTGTTTGCGGAATTTCTTCAGGAAGGTAGGGATGATAGCGATGCCGACCACGAACCAAAGTACCAGATAGGCAATCAACTTACCAATCTCCATCAGCAACTGGGTTCCTGCGAATTGCTTATTGACCGCAATGGAAGAGAGCAGCACCATCAGCACAACTGCAAAGAGGTCTTCCACGATAAGGATGCCGAATGCTACCTTCGCAAACTTATGACCGCCAAGGTTCATGTCCTCGATGGCTTTGAACACAATTGTGGTAGAGGACATACAGAGCATACCTCCGAGGAAAAGCGAATTGATTTCGTCCCATCCAAGGATTCTGCCCAAAAGGAAACCTGCGGACATCATACCGACAACGATTGTTCCTGCCGCGATCAATGCTGTACTACCTACTTGTAGCAGTTTCTTGAAACTGAATTCCAATCCCATCGCAAATAAGAGGAACAACACACCAATCTCGCCCCACATGTCGACACTCTTCTCGTCACCAATCCATGATTGGCCGCACATGTACGGACCTGCAATCATACCTGCTACGATATATCCAAGCACCACAGGTTGCTTAAAGAATTTAAACAACAGACTCGTGATGCCTGCAGTTAGCATGATGATGCAAAGGTCATGAATCATAAGCTAAAGGGTTTTGGATGATGGATTATTTGAGTAATTCCTGAATCTCTTCTTCGAGCGATGTGGTCACTTGGTCGCTTCGTTTCACCAGTTCATTGTCGCGATTAACCAAGAAGTAAGTGGGGAGATTCACCACTCCGTAAAGTCTCATGGCAGTACCGTCAGTTTCATGGACACAAACCCAAGGCAGTTTTTCGCACGAGAGTTTCCAGAAATGAATGTCCTCATCGAGTGCTACCTGATAGATTTCGAAGCCTTGTGGATGATACTGCTCATAGAGTTGGCGCATCTTTCTTGTTCGTTCGGGCGATTCAGTAGCTCCGTAGAGGGTGAAGTCGAGCATCACCACCTTTCCTTTCAAGTCGGTCAGGCGGTGCATCTTGCCATTGATGTCTGGCAGTTCAACTTCGATGATACTTACCTCGCTGACTTTTGATTCGTCGATATTCACTACTTTCTGAGTGGTAGGAGCCGTAAGTTCCATTCCTTGAACGGCCAAGTTGCAAATCTGCTCCGTACGCTTGGCATCCGGATAGAGACCATCCCATGCAGTGGCGATAGTGGCGTAACATTTGACATCATCGCGATTGGAGAGTGGATTGAACAGCTGGAAAGTGCCGTGCAGATCACTGATTGATTGACACACAGCATAGTAAGCATACGTCTTCTGTGGCTCTTGGAAGATGTAGTTGACCTTGATCTGCTCTTTGTAGTTATTCACCAATGAGTTGATGCTGTCCACGATGTCTCCTGGATACATTGACTGGTTCTGTTCGAGGGCGATAATCTGGCTTTGCAATTTAGACTGCAATTGTGCAATCTCCTTTATTTTCTGACAGTTATCAGACCCCTCGACAGTGTAATTGTTACTAAAAGTAGAACGTTGAGTCTTGAAGGTGACGGTTTCTGTTGAATCGATTGAGAAGTTGATACGCTCCTGACCAAGACGAAGTGCATAGAATTCTGGGTTGGATGGGGCGTCAGTACGGAATCGGAATTGTCCGTCGTCTTTGAGTTTAACAGAGTCGATACATTGGATACCGTTGAGGGTCATTGCTTCAAGATAGAGCATTTCCCCCTTAGCTTCCCCGACAGTTCCTTCAACGCAAAACTTCGGTTTGTTGTCGCATGAGGTGAGCGATAAGGCTCCAATCATGCTGATAATACCTATAAGTGTCTTGATGTTCATTGTTGATTACTTGTTGCTTTTGTGAGCGCAAAATTAGTAAAAATAACGGAATAGGGGATAGGGAATAATGAAAAAATGAAGAAAATGGTAAATAGAAAATTGTCAAATAGTATTTTTTTTGTATCTTTGCGCGATTTTTATGTTATAACATATATATTTTTAGTTAAGATGAATGTAATTACAAAGACAGTCTCATTGCCTGACGGAAGAGAAATCAGCATTGAGACAGGAAAGTTGGCAAAACAAGCCGATGGTTCCGTGATGCTCCGTATGGGCAACACCATGCTCCTGGCCACTGTTTGTGCCGCAAAAGATGCCGTACCAGGAACAGATTTTATGCCACTCCAGGTAGAGTATCGTGAGAAGTATGCCGCTAACGGCCGATTCCCTGGAGGTTTTACAAGACGTGAAGGCAAGCCATCCGACGAAGAAATTCTGACGTGTCGCTTGGTGGACCGCGCACTCCGTCCTCTGTTCCCATCAAACTATCACGCAGAGGTGTATGTTAACGTTATTCTTTTCTCTGCCGACGGAGTAGATATGCCTGATGCACTTGCCGGATTTGCTGCTTCTGCAGCGTTGGCTTGCTCTGACATTCCATTCGAAGGTCCTATTTCTGAGGTTCGTGTGGCTCGCATCAATGGCGAGTTTGTCATCAACCCGACATTCGAGCAGCTGAAGCAAGCTGATATGGACTTGATGGTAGGTGCAACCGAAGAGAACATCATGATGGTGGAAGGTGAGATGAAGGAAGTGAGCGAACTCGATTTGCTCGAAGCCCTGAAGGCTGCTCACGAAGCAATCAAACCTCAGTGCCGCATGCAAAAGGAACTCATGAAGGAACTCGGTACCGACGTGAAGCGCGAGTATTGTCACGAGGTAAATGACGAGGAACTCCGTGAGGCCGTAAAGAACGATTGCTATCAGAAAGCATACGATGTAACAAAGCAAGGTCTTGAGAAGCACGATCGTGCTGATGCGTTCGAGGCTATCCGCGAAGAGTTCAAGGAAGCATACGCTGCCGCTCATCCTGATATGACGGAAGAGGAACTCGAGGAAAAGAACACGTTGGTTGACCGTTACTATGCTGACGTTGAGCGCGATGCAATGCGTCGTTGTATCCTCGATGAGGGTATCCGTCTCGATGGACGTCACACCACCGATATCCGCCCAATCTGGTGCGAGGTAAGTCCGCTGCCAGGACCTCACGGTTCTGCTATCTTCACTCGTGGTGAGACACAGGCACTTGCAACTGCAACACTGGGTACCAAGCTTGATGAGAAACTCGTTGATGGTGCATTGGAGCGTTACAACATGAAGTTCTTGCTCCACTATAACTTCCCTCCATTCTCTACAGGTGAGGCTAAAGCACAGCGTAGTACAGGTCGTCGTGAGATTGGTCACGGTCACCTTGCTTGGCGTGGTATCAAGGGTCAGCTGCCCGATGATTTCCCTTACACAGTTCGTGTTGTCAGCGATGTACTTGAGTCAAACGGCTCATCATCAATGGCTACCACTTGTGCAGGAACCCTTGCATTGATGGATGCAGGTGTACCTATCAAGAATCCTGTTGCAGGTATCGCAATGGGTCTGATCAAGAATCCTGGCGAAGAGAAATATGCAATCTTGAGCGATATCCTTGGTGACGAAGACCACCTCGGCGATATGGACTTCAAGACTACAGGTACTGTAAACGGTATCACTGCTACACAGATGGATATCAAGTGCGACGGTCTGTCATACGAGATTCTCGAAAAGGCTCTCATGCAGGCTAAGGCTGGTCGTGAACATATCATGGGCGAGATGATGAAGACCATCTCTGCTCCACGTGAAGACTTCAAACCTCATGTACCACGCATCGAACAGATCATCATTCCTAAGGAATTCATTGGTGCTGTTATCGGTCCTGGTGGTAAGATTATCCAGCAGATGCAGGAAGAGACTCAGACCGTTATCACGATTGATGAGGAAGACGGCGTAGGTAAGGTTCAGGTAGCTGCTCCTAACAAGGATGCTATCCAGTTGGCACTTGCTAAGATCAAGGCTATCGTGGCTGTTCCTGAGGTCGGCGAAGTATATAAGAGCAAGGTGAAGTCTATCATGCCTTATGGTTGCTTCGTTGAGTTCCTCCCAGGTAAGGAAGGT
>CAMYYX010000086.1 GCA_947303695.1 uncultured Prevotellaceae bacterium
ATAAAACCTTTGTTCTCGAACAAAGCAATCAATGAAATGATTGTCATCTGAAAAATGCGATTAAGCGAGAGCAATGATAAGCTTGCTTGAGCATTGCCGAGCGTGAGCATTTTGGAAGAAGTCAAAAAGAAATGATTCAAGCAATTCGTGTGATTCGTGTTCGAAAAATTATTTCCGTGATATCCGTGATTTCCGTGTGAAAAATGAAAAAGAAATTAAAATGTAAATAGAAAGGAGAAATAATGTATGGAAGATCAAAAGAAGAAAGTGATCGCGGAAGTAATCCGCTTCATCATCACAGTGCTTGGCGCACTCCTCGGAACATCTGCGCTGCAATCTTGTGGCTTGCTCTAACGGTCTTTGACCTGTAAACAGAAACAGGAGCGATGTAATTCGCTCCTGTTTGTTTTATGGTGAAAAGGAATAAATTACTTGACCATGATCTTCTTACCATCAACGATGTTGATGCCTGGTTGCAGGTTGTTGATGCGCTGACCCGCGATGTTGTACATGTTGGGCGCTCCCTTCAGGTGACCTGTTGGATTCATTTCAACTGAATGGATGGCGGTCACAGGATTGACTCCGTCGTTGCTGAAGAATATCTCGGAGAGATAGATGGCTGCACTTCCGGAACTGCTGAAGCCTATCATCTGTATCTTCTTCAGATTGAGTGCTTTCCCTGCCTTGGTCTGGAGGTCTTTGAGTTCGATGACTGCCTCCTTGGTGCGCTGCATGGGGTACTCGTAGCAGTCACCCGAAGCATCGGTAGTGTTGTAGATGCGTACGATGGGTTTGGCTGCTGAGGCGAGACGCAGACGTACCACGAGGTACTTGTACTCAGACGCATCGATGCCGCCTGTGTATTTCCATCCTCCAAGTCCGTCCTTACCGGTGGTGAGTGCCAAGGTCTTGCCGTTGAAGGTTCCTGAGCCTGAGAGGGATGGGTTGAGTCCGCTTTCGGTCAATGGGAAGAGGCTGATGGCAACCTTGATGTCTGTAGTGACAGTGTTACCGCTCTGATCGGTGAAGGATACGTGTACGGTGGTCTCTCCGCTACTTCCCTTGGCAATCATCTGGATGCCTTCGACGGTGGCCACATCGGGATCGTCGGCTGTGAACTGGCATTTGCGTGTCACATTATACTGCTTGCCGTTCGCATCTGTTGCATAGATGGCGAAGATGGTGTTTGAACCTGGTGTGAGGACTATCTCCTCGGTGCTGGCTGCAATGGATACGGCATCGAACTGTGCGTTGTCGTCGCTCTTCTCGAGGAAGTCGAGCATGGCTTGTCCGTAGCGGCGTCCGATGATGCGGTAGCCTTCGGCTGAGAAGTGGAGGCCGTCGCCTGCCTGTGGACATCCCTTGGATGAGATGACATAGCAGTTTTTGATGAGGTTCGGCATCTTGGCGATGCAGGCTGAGTTGTGTCCTGAGCACGAACCGCCTTCAGCCTGTCCTACGAGCTCGCCTACGAGCAACGGTACTTCGTCGGGACTGAGTGCAAGGTCGTTGAGGATGCGGTTGTAGAGCTTCTTGACTTCTTCGGGCCACCATGAAGCCATGTTGTCGGTACAGCCCTGATGGAGCAGGATGCCCTTGATGACGCCGTCCTTCTGCGCCTTCTTAGCGAGGGAGATGAGTTCGTTGTAGGGGTGGTTGTTGTACTGAGCGGCATAGTTCTTGAGCCAGTCGGCACAGGTGGGCAGGTATTCGCCAATCTGGTCTTCGTCGAACATCTTGATGGAGCATCCTCCAAGTGCTACGTTGATGACTCCCACGGTGATTTGCTCTGGCAACTTGTCGCAGAGTTCGCGGCCGAAGTAGTCGCAAGGGGTGAGACCTGTTCCCTGACGGCAGAGTGGGGGAGTGGCTGTGTACCACTTACCTTTGGTACGTGATGGATTGCTGAAATTGACGGCTGCCATCATCTTGAACCGTGCAGGCACGTTGGTCTTGTCCTGTGCTTCGGGTGTCGCATTTCCTTCCATGTTGGACTGTCCGAACGCGAGATAGATGTGGAAGTTGGGATCTTGTGCGAACGATGCCAAACATAGCATTGTTGCCATTAATAAGGATGTAATTCTTTTCATAATTCAGTTTTTAGTTGTTGATAATCGTATAACGCCGCAAAAATACGAAATATTTACCATTTAACCATTTACCATTTACTATTTTTTTGTAATTTTGCAGCGAAAAAGAAAGAATAAGGCAAAAATATGGCAAATAAAATCGAGACTTTGCATTTCCGTTCGGATGCATTCAGTTGTGATTTCAAACGTGAGCTGTCGTACGATATACTGGGCCGTGACATCTTGAACTGTGCGGAGAATCATGCGTCGAAGCGTGGATTCGGATTCAGCGATTTGCTGAAAGCAAACCATTCGTGGGTGTTGTCGCGATTGTCGATCGAGATGAAGGTGATGCCTCCCATCTATAGCAACTACCATATCGACACATGGATTGAGAGTGTGTACAGGATGTTCACCAACCGTAATTTCTGCATCAAGAACGATGCCGGTGAGGTGTATGGTTATGCTCGCTCGATTTGGGCGATGATTGACAACACAACCCGGCAGCCGCTCGACCTGATGTCGATCTACGGCGAGGAGTTCCAGCAGTGGTTAGGCCCCGAGATTCCTTGTGAGATGGAGCCTCATAGCCGACTCCGTCCGCTGGTGGATGTGGAACCTGTCTCGACCATCGAGGCGAAATATAGCGACCTGGATTGTAACGGGCACTTCAACAGCATCAAATACATCTCGCACATTCTGGACCTGTTCTCAAAGGACTTCTATACCGAGCACCGGATTCGTCGTGCTGAGCTTGCCTATGTGGCTGAAGCGTATTATGGGGATGAGCTCTCGTTCTTTGTGAAGGAACAGGAGCCGCTCCTCTATCAGGTAGAGATTCGCAAACACTTCAGCCGAGATGGTAAAGGCGAGACAATTGCGCGAGGGCTGGTAGGGTTTGTTTAGCGTTTTTCTGCATAATGTAGTATCTTGTAAGTCCGAACGCTGTTTCCTTCGATTTTGCGGACAATATTGAGACCGGGTTGTGGTTGAGCAATTCGGATGCCCCCTGGTGTGTAGTACTCCGTGCGGACGGAACGGTCGGCTGTTCCTAAGTGGAGGTCACGGATGGCGTCGTAGGTGCCTTCACGATGACGGAGTCCGAGGAAGGCATCGAGGACCAGTGAGGGTTTGCGGGTGCGAGGATTCCAAGCTCCCAGATGATAGTCCTCGGTGAATTCGGGTTCCCAGTAGTAGAGTCCTGCTGCTCCTGCATTGATGAGCTCGCTGAGGAAGTCGCACATCCACTGATTGGCTTCCACCTCACGGTCGTTGTAGTAGCCTGTCTCGACAATCAGGACGGGTTTGCCGTATCGTTCTTTCAGCATCTTCACGTTGTCCACCACTTTCTCTATCAACTTCTTAGGTGTCAGCGATGCACTTTGTATATGTACAGAGAGACCTATCGCATCGAATTGTGCACCATGAACCTGGAGTGTGTCGAAATAGTCGGTCAGCCATTGTGTGTTGACACATTCGGACACATGAATCAGGGTCTGCACATCTGGATTGACTTCCTTCACAGCTTCGTGTGCCGTATTGATGAACTGTACGAACGAGGTGGTGTTTCGTCCTTCGTTCCACAACATTCCTTGATCGACTTCGTTGCCGATCTGCACCCATTTCAGATGGTGGGTGAGGTTCATGCTGCGTACAGTTGCCGTGGTGTGGGACTTGACGGCTGTGATGAGTCGGTCGAGCGAATAGTTGGCCCACGCAGTAGGCGTTACGTTATCGCCCCACCAGTCGCAATAGTGCAGGTCGAGCATGATGTTCAGATCCTGAGCCCTTGCTGTGTTGCCCAAAGACTTGGCATAGGTGAGGGTGTAGTTGTCGTTCACGGGGTTGACCAGCACACGCAGCCGCACGCTGTTGATACCTTTCTCCTTCAGGATGGGCATCACGGTCTTTTTCTGTCCGTTGCTGTTATAGAACGTGCGTCCCTTGCTGGTCTCCACGGTGAGCGAACTGATGTCTGCACCAAAGTCGAACGTATCGTTGAGTGCTGCACGGTCGAACACGGTATCGGTGACGGTCTCGACCGCCTCGAACGGCTCGTCGTATTTCATATCGCTGGCTTTGAAGTTACGGGTTTGGATGCTCCAGTTGCGTGAGAATCCTGTGAGGTCGGGCTTGAGGAAAATGCGCGCATTCTGCTTCAATCCTTTCAGCTGCCAGTCCATCCATTTGATGGCGATACGTCCGAATTCACCTCCGTTGGAACTACCATAAGTGCCTCCGTGACCTGCATTGGAGAGGTCGGCCCATGCAACTTTCACCTTTACCTTTCCAAAGTCGGTCTTGGCATTTTCGTAAGCCACATCATCGGGACCGCCCGTCATGTAGATGAGGGGACAATGGAGGGAGTTCAACGTCTGAGGGGATGCGCCACCCATCGACATACCACCCATACCGGCATTCATGATGAGGAGCGTTTTCACGCGGCTGTTGGCACAGTTGGCGATAGCCTGGGCGCCTCCACACGAGTGACCCGAGAGGGCGATATTCGACACGTTGATGGCTTTATAGTAGTCGCTTGTTTTCAGTTTCTCTTGCTTCACCAGCCAGTTGATGGCATCTACGACCATCTTCTCGTTCGAACCTCCATCGTCGCGTTCGCTATCGACCATCTCGAACGACCCGATACCTACGACGAGGTAGCCGTGAGAGGCGATTTCGTTGAGCATGCGTTCGTAACCGATAGATGATCCTGAGCAGGCTCCGTTGCACCAAATGAGGATGGGTAGAGGTCCCTCACGACGAGCTGCATATTGTACGTTGCGAGGACGATAGATGGTGAAATCGGGGAGCGACTTTTCGCTGACGATGATGGCACGATAGAGTCCCGTTCCGCCATTCTCGATTTCTTTCTGTCGGGTAACCTGATCGTTGATGGTTCCGCCGTCAGCCCATGTTGCAGTAGTAGGTAGCAAGGACAACAGACTGATGGAAAAGATGGTAAACAAGTGCTTCATAATTGTTTTTTGTCTTTAGGATTTGAATTTGCTGCGAAGTTACGAATTATTTACCATTTAGCCATTTACTATTTGCCATTTTTTTACAATTTCACGAATTTACCATTCGTTTTTCCATGTTTATGTATTTTGTACATTAAAAAATAAAAAATAATAAGGAGAGCACATTGAAGTGCCCTCCTTATTCATGATATGTTGTCAGTAAAATGAATTACTGAGCTAACTTGCCATCAGAACCGAGTACGTTCACAATCTTGTGGATGTACATCTTCTTCATGTTCTCACGAGCTGGCTTCAGATACTGACGAGGATCGAAGTCTCCAGGATGCTCAGCGAGGTGCTTGCGGATAGCAGCAGTCATAGCGAGACGTGAGTCAGAGTCGATGTTGATCTTGCAAACAGCACTCTTAGCTGCCTTGCGGAGCTGCTCCTCAGGAATACCGATAGCTGCCTCGAGGTGACCACCATACTGGTTGATTGTCTCTACCTCTTCCATAGGAACTGATGAAGAACCGTGGAGAACGATTGGGAATCCAGGAAGCTTCTTCTCGATCTCGTGAAGGATGTCGAATGCCAATGGTGGTGGAACAAGTACGCCATTCACGAGTGTGCACTGCTCAGGAGTGAACTTGTGAGCACCGTGAGAAGTACCGATAGAGATAGCGAGTGAGTCGCAACCTGTACGAGTAGCGAAGTCGATTACCTCTTCAGGCTTTGTATAGTGAGATTCAGCAGAAGCTACCTCGTCCTCAACACCAGCGAGAACGCCGAGCTCACACTCTACTGTAACGTCATACTTGTGAGCATACTCTACAACCTGACGAGAAATCTTGATATTCTCCTCATAAGGCAGTGAAGAACCATCGAACATAACGCTTGAGAAGCCCATATCGATACAGTCCTTACAGAGTTCGAAGCTGTCACCGTGGTCGAGGTGAAGCACGATCTCAGGATGTTCGCAACCGAGTTCCTTTGCATAAGCAACAGCACCCTCAGCCATGTAGCGGAGAATCTGAGCGTTTGCATAGTTGCGTGCACCTTTAGATACCTGCATGATGACAGGTGACTTGGTTTCTACTGCAGCCATTACGATGGCCTGCATCTGTTCCATTGTGTTGAAGTTGAATGCAGGAATTGCATAGCCGCCTGCAACGGCTCTCTTAAACATCTCGCGAGTATTTACGAGACCAAGATCTTTGTAATTAACCATACTTTTGTTTATTTGTTTAGAAGTGTGATAGTTTACTTGTTTAAGCTACAAAAATGAGGGGAATCCTCAAATCGGCTGCAAAATTACAAAAATTTTGTCAATTATCAATTATCAATTATCAATTATTTCGTAACTTTGCGCCATAAAAATGTTTAATGCTTAACAAATAAAAGTTTTTTTTCAGTTTTTGCAAACTGGAGAAGACAAGACGAAACTCATGAAGAAGATAGTAAAGACGATTGCGATGATGGCAGTCGGAGGAATGATGTTGGTGGCATGCCAGACGTCTACATCTGTAGATTGCTGCCCGAAGAAGGCGGATGCAAGTATTGTGGTGGTGTACGAAAACGATGTGCACTGCGGCGTGGATGGTTATGCCAGGATGGCAGGTCTGCGCGATATGATTGCTGACACAGCCTATACGCTGACCGTGTCGAACGGCGACTACTTCCAGGGAGGTCCGGTAGGTGCCCTGTCGAAGGGTGGATATATCATCGACATCATGAACAGTGTGGGCTACGATGCCGTGACACTTGGCAATCATGAGTTCGACTATAAGACACCTCGACTGTTGGAACTGATGCAACAATTCAATGCCCCTGTGCTGTGTACCAATTTCGTGGAACTGCCGAGTGGCAAGCGCATTTATGCCGCTAGTGCTGTCAAGAAACTTGGTAAGAAGAAAGTGGGACTCGTGGGTGTCGTCACTCCAACTACTTTATATACCGAAGAATATGCCTTCTACGACGAGCAGGGCAACCAACTCTACAGCTTGTGCGAGAAGGAAACTTATCAGTTGGTGCAGCAAGCTGTGAATGGCATCCGCAAGAAGGTGGATTACGTCATCGTGCTCGCCCATCTGGGTGAGGATGCTAATGATACGGGTGTGGACTCTCATGGACTGGTACGTGCCACAAATGGTATCGATGCTGTACTCGACGGACATACCCATTCGGTCATCCCACAGGACATCGTGATGAACAAAGACGGCAAGCCGGTATATGTTTCGCAGACAGGTACGAAGTTCGCAAACGTAGGAAAGCTTGTCATCCGTCCCGACGGCAAGATGTCCACCGAACTGGTCAAGATGGAAGACATCCCATATTTGGACAGGAACGTGCGAATGGCGACCG
>CAMYYX010000087.1 GCA_947303695.1 uncultured Prevotellaceae bacterium
GCTACATATCACGTACCACAGTTGCTGATATGCAACAGGTATCGGACTTCGTTCGTCAGAAGTATGGCTACGACACAGGATCGTTCACCAGCTTCCCTGCTGAGAACAAGAACTACAAACTGCTGGCACGTGTGGATTGGAACATCACAGACAGACATAAGATTGCTGTACGCTACAACTACACCAAGAACCAGATTTGGAAGAAGACCAACGATATGTCTATGGACGGAGGAGCGCGTGGCGCTCATGCACGTTTCTCTGACTATGCGATGAGCTATGCCAACTCTGTCTATTCTATGGATAACCTCGTACATTCCTTCTCGATCGACTTGAACAGTCGTCTTACTGATGACCTGTTTAACCAGTTACTGATTACCTATTCGAAAATGGACGATATGCGAGGAAGCAAATCGAGCAACTTCCCATTTATCGACATCCTCGACGGAAATGGTGAAAACTACATATCATTAGGCCATGAGCTGTTCTCTTGGAACAATGGTGTACACAATAATGTGTGGTCAATCAAAGACGACCTGACCTACTATTTTGGCAAGCACAAGGTGATGGGTGGACTCTACTACGAGTACCAGATGGCCGACAACGCTTACCAGCGCAACGGAACCGGTTATTACCGTTATAGGAGCCTGAATGACTTCCTGAACAGCGGCACTCCTGAAATCGTAGCGTTGACCTATGGATATGGAGGCGACTTACGTCCGGCTGGATGCATCAAATATAACAAATTGGGCATCTATGCACAGGACGAATGGAACATCAACGACAAGTGGAAAATCACCTATGGAGCTCGTCTCGACGGATTCTTCTTCAACAACAGCACCCTGATAACCAACAACGCCATCCTGGCTCTCAACTATAACGGGAACCACCTCGACACAGGCCAATGGCCAGCAAACAACCTCATTCTTTCGCCTCGAATCGGATTCTCATACGATGTGCATGGCGACAAGACCCTGAAGGTGCGTGGAGGTACAGGTCTGTTCTCTGGACGCCTGCCACTTGTGTTCCTCACCAACATGCCCAACAATTCCAACATGCTGCAATACAAAGGCATATGGAACGCAACAGGCAACAAAGGCACCAAAGCTAACATGGATCAGTTCAGCGGACGGATCATGAACAGCCAAGATCTGTATAAATACATCTCCACCCATGATGTTCAAGGAAACTTGTACACAGACCCACAGACACAGACAGCCCTAGGACCTGCCGACATCTCACCAGAGACAGGAAGCCTCGGTTCGACCATCTCAGGAGTGGATAAGAACTTCAAAATGCCACAGGTATGGAAGACCTCGATTGCCGTCGATTACAAGATTCCTGTGTCGTTCCCATTCACAGTTACCGTCGAAGGCATCTTCAACAAGATGCTGAACGATGTATGCATCAAGGACTGGAGCATCAAGGACGTAGCAACCTTCAATCGCTTCAAAGGTGCAGATAACCGCCCCATCTATGAGGACTACTCCCTGACCTACACCAACGCAAATGGTGCAGAAGCCCAAATGCCAAGCGCATTCGTTCTCACCAACACCAGCAAGGGTTACGGATGGACCTTCAACGTCACGTTGGACGCAAAGCCATTCGATTGGATGAGCCTCATGGCGGCTTATACCCACACCATCACAAAAGAATTATCAGGTATGCCTGGAAACGATGCTTCATCGGCATATAGCAACATCCCTACCGTCGATGGTCCGAACTACGCAAAGTTGCACAACTCAGGCTTCCTGACTCCTGACCGTTTCCTCGTATCAGCTAGTATTCATGACAAATCGGGCAACCACTACAACCTCATCTATGAGGCTTCGCACGGAGGCACATCATACAATTACTCAGCTTGTCTGACCAACGACATGAATGGCGACGGATACAAATCCGACCTCGTCTATGTTCCAACAGACCAAGAGGTTGCCAACGGAGAGTTCCGATTCAAGACAGCTGACGACCAGCAGCGTTTCATGGATTTTGTACATAATAATGACTATTTCAAAAGCCATCAAGGAAAATACGCAGAATCATTCGGTATGCACTCTCCTTGGGTACATAACATCGACTTCAGCTACAAGCACGACTTCAAGTTCCATTTCGCAAAACAGAACCACATGTTGCAACTCAGCTTCGACATGAAGAACGTTCTCAACTTCTTCAACTCGTCCTGGGGTGTACATAAATATGTCAATCCAGAGATTGGAGGTACAGACGGTATTGCTCGCGTATTGCAGTACGAAGGAAAGGATGCAGACGGATACCCAACCTTCTCCACACCTGCCGCTATTAACGGCTCAACCCAATTATGGATTCCTTACCACCATATCGACCAATGCTGGTATGCATCAATCGGTATCAGGTACACATTTAATTAAAAAACAACAACATGAAAAGCAAATTCATCATATTGGCCATCGCTTCCTTGATGGCAGTAACAGAATGTCTCGCCTGGGGACAGGTTGGACACGATACCACTTGCGCTATTGCTGAGAAGCACTTGAGCAGACGTGCAAAGAAGAAAATCAAGAAGATTCTGAAGGGGAAGAGTCTGGTGTATTGGGCCAACTGGCTCGATAACATCTCCCACACACCCGAATATGAATACATGAAACCCTGGCATTACAAAAACGTAAATGCCGACCAGACCTACGAAGATGTACGTCCTCCGAAAGAAGGCGATGTTGTCACAATCCTCTACGAACAGGTAAACAAACTGAAATCAGGACAACTGTCAGACGAAGAGGAAGCCCTCGCGCTGAAGATTGTAATACACCTCATCGGAGACCTGCACCAACCCATGCACATGGGACGCAAGACCGACCATGGAGGCAACACGATTAAGATAACCGTATTTAATCAAGAGAGAAACCTGCATGCCACATGGGACGAGGACGTTGTCGATTTTGCCCACCACTGGACTTATACTGAATGGGTGGAACAGATTGACCGCGCCAGCAAGAAAGAACGTAAGGCCATTGAACAAGGAACATTCGACGATTGGGCACGCGAGACTTATGAAATCTGTAAGGACATTTATGACGACACCCCAGAAGGAACTCAAGTCTCATATGATTACATTGCTAAATATACCCCTGTCGTAGAACAGCAACTGCTGAAAGCAGGTATCAGATTGGCACGGATTCTTAACGAGATTTTCTAAAAACAGCCTTGATAGAGACCAAACGGATTGCTAAGTAATTGTTTTGCACGATTTTACATCAAAAAAAACGTAAAATATTTTTCTGTTTAAGCAGAAAATACTAACTTTGCACTCCGTTTGCGGACGAAAAGAGATAAAGGAAGTATTCCAATGCCAAGCACTTCAACTCATAGCGAAGCTTAACTCCCTTACTACTCAACAACTTCCATGAGCAAAGTGAGTTGTTTTTATGCGCAAGCATTTAACTCCTTCATAAAGCGATAAATTCAAATAATAAAAATATATGACCAAATTAGACATCGTTAATTCAATTGCAGAGCAGACAGGTGTAGACAAAGAAGAAGTCTATGCCGTTGTTGAGGCATTTACAACAACCGTTAGGGAAAGTCTGCTCGACAACAAAGAAGTGTTTCTTCGCGGTTTCGGATCGTTTACCATCAAGGTACGTAAGGAACGCACAGGACGCAACATCAAGCAGAACACGACCATTTTCATTCCTGAGCATAAGACCGTTGTGTTTAAGCCTGCTATCGCTTTCGCTGAAGCGATGAAAGAAAAATAATGGTTGTGTACCCACCTCTCTAAGAAGCAATATTTATTAATCAACAATAATATCAACCCTTTAATTTTTCAGAATTATGCCAAACGGTAAGAAGAAAAAAAGACACAAGATTTCTACACACAAGCGTAAGAAAAGACTGAGAAAGAATCGTCATAAGAGCAAATAAATCTCTTCATCTAGGAAATGACAAGTGAACTTATTATCGACTCCCAACCCAACGAAGTAACGATTGCTCTTCTCGAAGACAAACGGTTAGTCGAATTCCAAAAGGAATCACTTGACACACACTACTCCGTGGGCAACATCTATGCTGCCAGAGTCAAAAAAATAATGCCTGGCTTAAATGCATGTTTTGTTGATGTCGGTCATGAGCGCGAAGCATTCCTGCATTACCAAGATTTAGGTTCACATTTTCTTTCGCTCGAAAAGTATGTAAAACAAGTAGCAAGCGACCGCAAGAAACTTCCTGCAGTCGAAAAGTTCGCTATACAACCCGAACTCCCGAAAGACGGTTCCATCGACAAAATCCTGGAACTAGGACAAGAGGTGATGGTTCAAATTACAAAAGAACCTATCAACACCAAAGGTCCACGACTTACCGGAGAAATATCAATTGCTGGTCGCTATCTTGTTTTATTACCATTTGCAAATAAGGTAAACGTATCAACAAAAATCAAGAGCTCAGAGGAGCGCGCACGTCTCAAACAACTGATACAGAGCATCAAACCACGAAACTTCGGAGTTATTGTACGTACAGTAGCTGAAGGAAAGCGTGTAGCAGAACTCGACAAAGAGTTGACAATCTTGCTCGACAGCTGGCACGACTGTATCACAAAAGTCCAGATGGCACCCAACCTGCCATTGATGGTTCACGAAGAATCCGGACGAACAGTATCACTTCTCCGAGACCTCTTCAACCCATCCTATGAAGCCATCTATGTAAACAACAATACAGTCTACAAAGATGTCAAGAAATACGTAAGCCTGATTGCTCCAGAGCGTGAGGAAATTGTTAAGCTCTACAAAGGCGATGTACCGATCTTTGACAATTTTGATGTCACAAAACAAATTAAATCTGGGTTCGGCAGAACTGTAAGCTACAAACGAGGCGCATACCTCATTATCGAACACACAGAAGCACTCCATGTTATCGATGTCAACAGCGGTAACCGTTCAAGGGGAGTCGACGGTCAGGAAGCCAATGCGTTCGAAGTAAATATGGGTGCAGCCGAAGAGATAGCACGCCAATTAAGACTTAGAGATATCGGTGGAATCATCGTGATAGACTTCATCGATATGGGAACAGCCGACCATCGCCAAAAGCTCTACGAAAAGATGTGTGAGCTGATGCGTCCAGACAGGGCAAAACACAACATTTTGCCGCTTAGCAAATTCGGACTGATGCAAATCACCCGTCAAAGAGTACGTCCCGCTATGGACGTCATCGTTGACGAAACGTGTCCGACTTGTCACGGAAAAGGAATCATCAAATCATCCTATCTTTTCACTGACATCATCGAAAACAAAATCGATTACATTGTCAACATTCTTGGAATGAGGAAGTTCCAATTGTTTGTCCATCCTTATGTATTTGCCTATATCAATCAAGGATTCCCATCAATCAAGATGAAATGGCACTTAAAGTATGGACTACGATTCAAGATCACTCCTAGCCAATCGTTAGCTTTCCTTCAGTACGAATTTAAGGATAAAGCAGGAAATCTGATTGATATGCAGGAGGAAATCGAAGAAAACAACTAAATGGAACTTTGCTGCAAAGACACGATGAACAAACTCTTTACAAACGAATGCTCCCAACCGCTAAGTTGAGAGCATTCTTTGTATGATCTTCTTATCCTCTTCTTTGACTCTTCTTATCTTACCCTCAGCAAATCCCCAGCAAAAGGAACATAATCTTCATCGCGATAATTCAACTTGTAGAGGCTACTAATCTTCATTCCGTAGAGCTGAGCGATAGAATACATCGACTCACCTTGCTTCACATGATGCCAATAGTCTTTTCCAAAATGTTTATGCCCTTTCTTCTGTTTCTTCTGTAAGTAGATAAAATCGCCTGGGTTGATGACAACTTGCTCAATGGCTTCATTATACTCAAGCAACTTATACTTAGGAATGGCAAACTCCTTTGCGATGCTTTCCCATGTATCTTGAGCTGTGGCTTTGATGCACATCACATCGTTATTTGTCATAACATGGTGAGTGTTCAGCACTACATTCACAGCTGGACGAGCCGGTTCTGGCACATAGGGGGACTTAGGATCACGATCTAGTTTATTCAGTTCATATAGCTCGATGATATCAATTAGGCGATCTGCATAGGTAGGGCTGGTTGCATAGCCACATGCTTTCAAGCCTCTTGCCCAACCTTTATAATCCAGGATACTCAAACGGAACAGACGGGCATAACGTTCTTTCTTCAAAAACTGCGAATGATCTTCGAAACTAGCACGTGCATTATCATAGGCACGGAAACATTCGTTCCGACCATCATCAAAATGGGAATAGGTCGGGCCAAGCCAATTACTGCCGCACTTGATACCAAAATGGTTATTACTTTTCTGTGCCAGTTCGCTCTTCCCTGCCCCACTCTCCAGCAAACCTTGTGCTAACGTGATACTGGCAGGAATGCCGTGTTTTTCCATCTGTTCGACAGCAATCGTTTTGAACTTATTGATATATTCCTGAAACGTGGAGTTCTTTGTTTGGGCAACAGCTGTTACACATGCATATGCCAAAATACCACACAAAAACAGTCTATTGATTATTTTTAGGCTCATAAATGCGCTTTTTTCAGTTTTCAACTGCAAAGATAATAAATAATTGACAATTGATAATTGATAATTGACAATTAATTTGTAAGTTTGCAACGAAAATCAACAAAAATTGCCAATAAATGAAAGATATCGTCAAATCCGTGCATATCACCCTCAAAACGGAGGAAGAATTGAATGAGACAGAGCAAAAACTAATTGAAGCAGCAAAAGAAGCAACGTTCAGAAGCTATGCTCCGTATAGTCAATTCCATGTAGGAGCTTCCGTCTTACTGGCAAACGACGAAATCATCACAGGCAACAATCAAGAGAACTGTGCCTTCCCTTCTGGCCTCTGTGCTGAACGCACTACTCTCTTTTATGCCAACTCACGCTATCCCGACATACCTGTCAAGATACTGTGCATAGCAGCAAGAGACACTTCTGGTGAATTCACAAAAGACCCTATTAGTCCCTGTGGCGGATGTCGGCAGGTGATGTTGGAAACGGAACATCGGTTTGGCATCCCTATGCAGGTCATGCTCTACGGCACCGATGGCACATATTTCATCGCATCTGCTCGCGACCTTCTACCAGTTGCATTTGACAGCGAGTCCTTATAATGCAACTTTAAACATTATTATCCTTCCCAAATTTTCTTACGTAACTCTTTTATTGGATCTGATGCGATATACTCATCATAAGTCATGAGTTTATCGATATTGCCCTTGGGTCCTAACTCAATGATGCGATTTGCAACCGTATTGATAAACTCATGGTCGTGGCTGGCAAAGAGCACGTTGCCTTTAAACTGACGCAAATTATTGTTGAAAGCTTGGATAGATTCGAGATCAAGATGA
>CAMYYX010000088.1 GCA_947303695.1 uncultured Prevotellaceae bacterium
ATAGTTCCATCGCTGAGGATTTTCTCTTCGAGGAAATTCAAATCATTTACCATTTAACCATTTACCATTGACTATTTTGTTATCGTTATCGTTATTGTTTTTTATCTTACGAGTACTTTTTTGCCGTCAATAATATTGATTCCTCGCTGTAAGCTCTGCTGACGCTGACCACGAAGATTATGGATGGATTTACTATTTGACGATTTACCATTTACCATTTGTTCTTCGATTCCTTCTGAAACTTCAGGATGGAACACGCGCCATGAGTCGAATTTGATTTTGCTTGCTTGGCTCCACACAAAGAATACGTTGTGCTTGCCTGTAATCGTTTGGTTCAATCCAACCTTTGTCAGAGGGTGTCCTGTTGGGATGTCGATAACGCCTGCAGGAGTACCCGTCGTACGGTCGAGGAATACCAACAACTGACCAGAGCCGCTCACGGTCTTAACCTGGATGGAGTCTGCTCCTTCGTCACCGAAATTCACGTTACGGATGAGTGTCCAATCGCCTGCATCGATATTGGCGATAACGGTATTTCCACGTGTGCTGTATGCTTCGGTAGTCACCCCTGCACAATTGGCCATCGTTTCAGCTGGCACCCATTCATAAGGGTTAAGGGTGTTGGTCAATGCAGGTGCACCATTATCAGTCATGCTGACTTTGGTAAGTGCACCGGTACTCTCGTTCACCGTCATCTTGTTCATGGAGATGTTACGATAGCCTCCGCTGAATCCCATCTTCTTTGCAAGCCACTGGGTGTGGTAAATCATGTACCAGTTGTTACCGAATTTCTGGAAGTGTGAGTGGTTGTTACCGCCTGGATAGCCGAAGTTGCTTGGATTGGGCAATACGTCGCCCATGTATTTCCAACCGTCTTTGTTGAGTGGGTTGTTGAGCGAATCAACCAACACCATGTATGCGATGCTGCATATACCAGGTTTGGCTGCTGTCACTCTCTTGTCCTTGTTGTTGTTTTTGTATGTTGTCCAGTCGCTATCACTACGGCCACTCCAGCTAGAGCTGTACGAGAATACAAACTTACCATTGATGATGTTCAATTCGTTTGCCTCGAAATGATAGGGTGCTGGTATCTCTACGATGTCTTTGGTTGAGAACGAGCACATGTTCTTTCCCAGCTTCACGATGCGGGCATTTCCTGGAATGAGGGTGGAACCGCTACTATTCGGGTCGCCACCTCCGAAGGTGAGCCATCCTGTTCCGTTTTCATCAACAGCCACACCAGGGTCGATGATGTTAGACTGCTTTCCACGTCCTTGTGTACTACCATCAATCAGGGCTTTCTTGATTGGGTCGGTCCAAGGACCAAGTGGGCTGGTAGCAGTCATCACTCCGATACCGCTTGCACCATTCGTGAAGTAGAGGTAGAAGTGGGTCTTGCCATCACTCTCTTCTCGGCTGGTGATTGAAGGAGCCCATGAAGCCCAACACCAGGTACATACCGATTTCACATCGATGACACCATGATGGGTCCAGTTGACCAGATCTTCAGAAGAGAACACCACCAGCTGCGTGATCTTGCCATAGGTGTTGTTCGATGCGTTCTTTGTGGTGTTGTATTCCTGCTGGTCGTTCGTTCCATAGACGTATAGACGACCATTATATTCTACAGCCGTTGGGTCTGCACAGAGCATCCAAGGACTGAGAGGATTGCCTACTGTATTTGTCTTATAGGCCGTAGTCAGTTTGTAGGAAGGAATTTCCTGAGCGTATGCATTGGAGCTTGATACACATGCTAAAGCGATAGCAGCAAATCGGATGGTTTGATAGACTGTTGAATAAATAGGATTGTTCATGATAAGTATTGTTTGTTAATGATTGTTGGTGCAAAGTTAGTAATTATTCGCTATGCGCAAATTGCTTCGCCTCAAAAAAATCAAATTAATTTGTGTTTTTGTTCGGCTTAAACGCAATTTTTACATTTAACCATTTACCATTTACAATTTATTATGTTTTTTCCACTGATTGTTGCAAAATCATAAGGAAATTTATTTTTTTTTATAAGGTGTTCGGAAAAAAAACACGAAATTTGCAGTCGGAAATACATACAACTAATAATTACTATCATGAAAAGAAACTTTTTACTGCTTTTGATGCTTACCCTATTCACTACTTTGGGACAGGCACAAAACAAGACATTCGGCAATGTACCGCCACTTCACGTGGATGGCAAACATCTGAAAGACGCGAACGGAAACACGGTTCGTCTGCATGGTGTGATGGATACACCAAGCCCATATTTCAACAATGCTCGTTGGGGAGGAAAGAACTACCACTGGGAAATCGATCTCCAGAATCAAGGATCGAGTTATACCTCATCGTGTATAGACTATTTCAAGAAACTGTTCGACGGAATGGCTAATCCTGATTTAGGTACCTATTGCAATGTGTTCCGTCTGCATCTCGACCCTTGCTGGACGAACGATAACAACGTGAAGTACAGCTATGTGGACGAGGATGGCAAGACTGTACAAGCAGGTAAGACCGGTGATGGTGAGTCGAATATTGAACATTTCAGCAAGACTCGTCTGACTACCTATATGAGAACCCTCTATAGCAAGATTGCCAAAGAAGCTATTGCACGAGGCTTGTATGTCATTATGCGTCCGCCAGGCGTATGTCCTAGTACTATTCAGGTGGGTGATGCCTATCATCACTATCTGCTTGATGTGTGGGACATCGTGTCGAAGAACGATACGGTGCTGAAGTATTCGGGGCAGATTTCATTGGAATTGGCTAACGAGCCTATCAATGTGCGCGATGCTAACGGACAGAGTAGTCCGAATGCATTGCATGATTTCTTCCAGCCTATTGTCGACAAGATTCGTGCGAACGGATTCACAGGTATCATCTGGGGGGCAGGAACTGGTTATCAGTCGGGCTACGAAGGCTATGCTACCTATCCGCTCGAAGGTTATAACATAGGCTATGCCGTACATGTATATACCGGTTGGTATGGTCAGGAGGACAAGAACGCAAATGCTCAGACCTTCATCAATAACTTCAAGAAACAAGTGCCTGTGGTCGAGACCAACCCGATTGTGGTGACTGAGATCGACTGGAGTCCGCAGAATACCAACGAGATTGACCATGTGAACGAGATGGGTCAGAACGTCTATAAGAACTTCGGTACTTGGGCGACTGGTTCAACTTCTAAGTGGGGAGTAGCTTGGAAAGCCGTACACGACTACTATGGTAACATCAGCATGACCCTGACGGGTACAAGCGACTTCTACGACATCGACAAGTGGATTTACGACAAGACCCTCTCTTACACTACATGGAAGAACAATAAGAACCGAGTGCTCGAGCCAGCCTTCCTCGACAAGATGAAAGCTGCAGGCTATAAAGACACCTATGAAGCATGTAGTGGGGCCTGCTTCGAGTGGTACAAGGATTGGAACACAGATACACGTCCTTATATGGCCTACACCCATCAATGGACTGGTGACTTGGGCAACAACAAATTCATCAATCCTATCATCAACGGTGACTTTCCAGATATCGATGTCATCCGTGTCGATGATACTTATTATATGGTCAGCACAACGATGTTCTACGTTCCAGGTGCTACCATCCTGAAATCAAAGGACCTTGTCAACTGGGAATACTGTGCCAATCCGCTGCAGCAGATTGTTGACAACGATGCCTATAACCTGCTGAATGGAAAGCATCATTATGCACAGGGTATGTGGGCTTCGACGCTCAACTATCATGCAGGTAAGTTCTATCTCTATTTCCCTTGTTCGACGTGGTCGGCCGACTCACGAAGCATTGTCCTGACGGCTTCCAATCCAGAGGGCAAATGGGATGTGACCCTGTTGCCTGAGGCCTATCACGATCCAGGATGGCTCTTCGATGACGGTCCGAATGGTGACGGATACCTCTACATAGCATGTGGAATCGGTGACATCTATGTCAATAAGTTCAATGCCAAGACACTCTCAAAGATTTCGAGTTCGAAGGTCATCAGCGTAGGCAACGGATGCGAAGGCAGCCACATGTACCATATTGGCGATTACTATTACATCTATGCTACCTACGGAGGAACTGAGGGTAGCCAGACTACTTTCCGCGCGAAGAGTCCGATGGGACCCTATGAGGAATATGTGGGTCCTACGACCTCATCCAATCCGAAGGGACGAACCTTTGCAGGCCAGAAGATTCATCAGGGAGGTCTGGTAGAGACCCAGACAGGAGAATGGTGGACCATGTTGTTCAAAGATGCAGGTGCTATCGGACGTGTTCCTTATCTCGAGCCTGTGAAGTGGGTTGACGGATGGCCAATCGTAGGTAATAACGGTCGTGATGTGAGCGAAGGTGGTAAGGCATACACCAAGCCAAACGTAGGAAAGACCTACCCACGCACCTACCTGCCTACCAACGACACCTTCACCGATGCTACACTCGGCATGCAGTGGGAGTGGAACCACAACCCAGACAACAGCCGTTGGAGTCTGCTCGAACATCCTGGATTCCTGCGTCTGTACACCGCTACTGTAACTGACTCTCTGCAGTGGGCACGTAACAGTCTGAGCCAGCGAATTCTTGGCTACGACCCCGTTGGAAAGAGCACATCGAACTACTACAACTCACTCGGAACCATCAAGATGATTACCACCAACATGTTGGAAGGCGACATTGCTGGTATCGCAGTATTCCAGGAACCATACGCGATGATTGGTGTGAAAGTCAACAACGGCAAGAAGCAACTCTACTACATGCAGCAGAGCAAGTTGCACGGCTCACAGCAGAAGCAGACAGGAGCCGAAATCCAGTCCGACACCATCTATCTGCGTGCTTCCGTTAACTTCGGAACCAACAAAGCTAACTTCTACTACAGCTACGACAACATAAAATACACCAAGTTCGGTGGTGAGATGAATATGGGTTACACCCTCGATGTGTTCGTGGGCAACCGTTTCTTCCTTTATAATTATGCTACGAAGCAATTAGGCGGTTCTGTCGACATCGACTGGTTCTCAACAGAACCTAACTTCACAGAAGAAGGCTACTTCGCTCCAGGCGTATTGCCTTCGTTCAGCGAGGAAGACCTCACCATGAACGACCTTGCCATCTCTGTTACCAACTACAGCGTAACTCCAGGCAGTTCGCACGAAGTCAACATTACCTGCACTTCTCTCACAGGATTGCAGACCAACGTGGCATCAAGCTGCACCTATCAGTTCACCGACCCAACCATCGCACGAATGGTAGGCGGTAACATCGTAGGTCAGTCAGAAGGTGAGACAGAAGTCACAGCTACCTATACCGACCCACTCGGCAACAGCCGTAGCGTCACCTTCACCGTCAAAGTGTCTTACTTCCCACTCACAGCCGATGCCCTCAACCCATCTATCATCGGCACAGGTACCTTCACTGAGCGTACAGGCGGACTAAAGACAGGAAAGGACGGATTCGGTGGATGGGTCTACACCAATGGAGCAGACTTCTCGGCCTACAACTACCTCGTTGTCACACTCCTTCGTGCTTCAGCAGCTAAGCCAACCTTCCGTCTGTACGACAGCACGAAAAACAACTCAGACTTCTACACTATTGACATGAAGACGCCTACCACCACTGTAGCCATCGACCTCAAGAACCTCGTCACACCAAAGGGACGAGTCATGAGCCCATCGAAGATCTATAAGGCAGGATTCTCTTCTAACGGATCAAGTGCCCTCTACATCAAGGATGTATTCCTTAGCATGGATGGAGAAACTCCTGCTCTCGGCATCGAGGAACAAATGGTAAATGGTAAATCGTCAAATAGTAAATCCATTTACAACCTTCAAGGTCAGCGTCAGCAGAGCTTACAGCGAGGAATCAATATTATTGATGGAAAGAAAGTATTCGTAAGATGAAGGTAGTTGGTTTCAAGAGTTCCAAGAGTTCAAGGAGTTCAAGAGTTCAAATTTTAGGTTTACTGTTTGTTGCTTTCTGCTCTACGCTCTCTGCTCAGGATGATAACACGGAACGATTATGGTATAATCAGCCGGCATCTATCTGGCTCGAAGCGTTACCAATCGGTAATTCTCGTCTCGGAGGAATGGTGTATGGTGGAACGAATGTGGCACAACTTCAGTTGAACGAAGAGACGTTCTGGAGTGGGGGACCGCATAACAACAACAGCAAGACGTCAATCAACTACCTGGATGAGGTGCGTAACCTTATCTTTAACGGCAAGGAGAGTGATGCTGAGAACATCATCAACCAACAGTTTGTGAAAGGCCCTCACGGCATGCGTTACCTGAGTCTCGGTAGCCTGAAATTTACATTCACCAGTTTCAAGGGGACGGCGGTGACGGACTATTATCGTGAATTGGACCTGAAGACCGCTGTGACGAAAGAGACTTTCGTCGTTGATTCTACCTATTACACACGTACTGCTTTCGCATCACTGGCTGACAGCATCATCGTCTATCGCATTGAGTCGGATGGCGATTCCCTGACGTTCAACATCACACACGAATGCGATTTCACCTCTACTTACGCGGGTAAGAACAATAATGTGAGGATTACCGTGAATGGTGTGGCTCAGGAAGGAATCTCTGCTGCTTTGAAGGCAGAGTGTTCCTTCATTGTGGAAAGTGATGGAAAGGTTGCTGCCTACAATTCGGGTAACAAACGTAGCGTCCGTGTTCTCAAGGCTTCTTATGCCACCATTTATATCTCTGCAGCTACGAACTACAGGAAGTATAATGATACAAAAGGTAGTGCGACCCAACGCAACGAGAAGTGTCTGGCTGATGCCATGCAGTATGACTATGAAGAGCTGCTTGCCCGTCATGTAAGCGCTTACCAAGAACAATACAACAGGGTACATCTCTATTTGCCTTCGACCAAGAACAAAGACCTGCCTACCGACAAACGCCTCAATGCGTTCAGCAACAGTACTGATTACGGTATGGTGGCGCTCCTCTTCAATTACGGACGCTACCTGCTCATCTCTTCGTCCCAGCCTGGTGGTCAGCCTGCCAATCTGCAGGGTGTGTGGAACGACAAGAAGGATGCTCCGTGGGATAGCAAGTACACCATCAATATCAATACGGAGATGAACTATTGGCCTGCTGAGGTGTGTAACCTGCAGGAGACCAACGGACCGCTCTTCGACCTCATCAAGGACCTGAGTGAGACAGGAGCCGTCACCGCTCGTCAGATGTATGGGTGTGACGGATGGGTGGCTCATCACAATACCGACCTGTGGCGCATCGCAGGACCTGTCGACGGAGCCTTCTGGGGTATGTATCCCAATGGAGGAGCCTGGCTCGCTACCCA
>CAMYYX010000089.1 GCA_947303695.1 uncultured Prevotellaceae bacterium
GAAGTCTATCATGCCTTATGGTTGCTTCGTTGAGTTCCTCCCAGGTAAGGAAGGTCTGCTCCACATCTCCGAAATCGACTGGAAGCGTTTCGAGACTATGGAAGAGACAGGCATCAAGGAAGACGACGAAATTGAAGTGAAATTGCTCGATGTCGATCCAAAGACTGGTAAGTTCAAACTCTCACATCGTGCTTTGCTCGAGAAGCCAGAAGGTTACGTAGAGCGTCCTGAGCGTCCTGCTCGTGGAGAGAAAGGCGGTCGTGATCGTGGTGACCGTCGTGATCGTCGTGGTCATGGCGACCGTCCACATCGTGAGCCTCGTCATGGTGATGCTCCAAAAGGCGAATCTACTGAGTCATCAGAGATTGGCATGAAGAGCGCTCTTGACGATTTGTTGTAAATTAATTCAGACCCTCAAAACCCTCACAAAGGGTAAGAGGGTCTTTTATTTTTAAAGCATATGAAGAAGATACTCATTCCTATCGCAAGCGTCATCGCTGCCACGTTTATGGTGGCTTGTGGAATCGTTCCCGGCAACACAACTGCCAATGATTCCGATTCATTGAATCTCGACTCTATTGCATTGGGCAACATGGAGTTCCGTACCGAACAAAAGTATTTTACCGACACCCTGACACAGAACGAGGTGACAGCAAGTTACACGGTGATGATCGACGTACCCGTATCAGGCAATCCTCAGTTGGTCGATTCCATCAAGCAGTGGCTTTTAGTCCGTTTGGGAAATCCTGAATGCGAACAGACATTCGACGACGAGATGCTGAAACAGTGTGCGTCCGACTATTTCCAAGAATGTGATGAAGACGGTCTGTTCGACGGCTTGGGAGCATACTTTGAGACATCTGTTACTGTTGAGGCAGACACATTGGGCTTTGTTACCTATGAAGTCGATGGGTACGATTACACAGGAGGAGCTCACGGAATGCCATTCAACTATGGTGTGACATTCTCCAAGGAAGACGGTTCGCGGATGGGATGGGATATCTTTGCCGACACAACCCAGTTGGTACCTTTCTTGAAGGAAGTTGTTGAAAGCTATTTCGATGAAGTTGCAGACGGCTTTACAGAAGATTGTCTGTTCGACGGAGTCTATGATGATTTCCCTCTTCCATATTGTGAACCTTGGCTCACAGCCGAAGGTGTGAAGTTCATCTATAGTGCCTACGAGATAGCACCTTATGCAGCAGGTATGCCATCAGGAGTTGTTCCTTACAAGAAGATAGAGAAATATCTCTCCAACAAAGCAAAGAAACTACTTCAGAAGAAGTAAACTTTTTCGGCTGCGTGTAATATTTCAGGTCTCATCACTCTGACCAGTTGGTAGGGTAGTGAGACCTGAATCTTTTTTTAGATGTGATAGTCTGTCCCTCCATCACTTGTGTCATTTTTGTCGGCTGTTTCGTCCTTCCTGCTTTTCAGTTCTTCGATATATCCAGCAGTAATGATACCTGATGGGAGAGCGATGATAGCTATTCCCACAATTGATGAAATGATACTGATGACACGTCCTGTGTCGGATGTGGGATAGATGTCGCCGTATCCTACTGTCGTAAGGGTACAGACTGACCAATAGAAAGCATCGAAGAAGTCGTTGAACAAGATCTCACCTGTCTCGGGGTGGATGGCTGACTCTTCGGCATTGAACATGATGAGTGCTGTGATGAAGATGTAGAACAGGGCGAGCGACAGCACGGTGAGCAGTATCTTGCTTTGCTTCTTGACAACTGCCAGGATGATCTCCAAGGGTTCGTAATACCTGAAGGCTTTCAGCACTCGGAGTATTCGGAGCAGACGTGACACACGGGCAATCTTGAAGGTGGGAGAGAGCAGACTGATGGTCGGCAAAATCGACAACAGGTCAATGATGGCCATTGGGGTGAAAGGATAGATCACGTAGGCCTTCCAACCTTTCTTACCGGAACGTACTCCTGCTGTAACCCATCGCAGGATATAGTCAATCACAAAGCAAATACACGAGATGATGTCAAAGTATACGAAGATCTTATGGTGCGATCGGAACATTAACGGAAAGATACCGATAGCAATTGCTGTCAGCATAATGATATCGTATAATCTGGAAAACCTGTTTCCGATTCTTGGCTCAATGATATTGTATATCTTTTCACGTGTCATCTTTGAACATTTCTGAATGTTTCACGTGCAAAGATAATTAAATCCAAGTCAATTACAAAAGAAATCCGTGTTTTCTATGTCTTTTTTATAAAAAATCTGCAGATTTCGCAAATATTCTGCATTCTGCATGATTAATTATAAATTAATTCCCTATCTTTGCAGGTGAATTATCAATCAACGCAAATCAAATCAAATCTAATAATATTACCAAAACGAATTAAGATGATGAAACGAATTTTAATCAGTTTGACACTCTTGTTAGCGATTGCTACAGGTGTAAATGCTCAGAATTTCCTGAACCGTCTGCGCGACCGTGCAGTAAATGCTGTGACGAATACCATTGAAAATAAAGTAGAGAATGCTGCTCAGGAAGCAACCGAAGACGCACTCTCTGGTAAGAAATCGAAGAAGAATAATGATGCGGATGACGAAGATGCCTACGAGGAAGAAGCTCCTTCCAAGCAGAAGAAGACCGCTAAGGGCGAAGAGGTGAAGAGCGATTTCGTAGCAGGTACAACCGTCATCTTCCAGGACGACCTTGCTCGTGAGAAGATGGGTGAGTTCCCATCGAAGTGGGACTTGATAGAGAACAATGTCGAAGTGGCTCGTATGAATGGCAAGATGGCTATCAAGTTTGAGCATGGTTCTAGCACGGAAATCACTCCGTTGCTCGAAAACGACAACAAGAAATATCTGCCTGAGGTCTACTCGCTGGAGTTCGATTTCTTCGTGACAGGTAAAGAAGACCATACTTCTGCTTACAAACTGGTGCTGCATCCAGCTGATGGCGGAGATGATAGCGACGTCTTCATTGGTAGAGAGAATCTTAATTGGCGTATTATGAAGCCTAATGGTAACGATGTTGTTGATGGAAATGCTTCTATCGAAGATATGATTGAAGTGAATGACTGGAACCACTTCGCTCTGTCGTTCAACAAGCGTGCGCTGAAGGTGTATATAAACGACAAACGTTTCATCAATATTCCGAATGCGAAAGCGATGGACTGGTTCTCACTATGTACGGAGTTCTGGGAGGATCACATCGATTACATCACCAACATCCGTTTGGCAAAGGGTGGAGGCGAGTTGTATGACCATGATGCACAGACCATGACCGCAGTCGAGAAAGCCATTGCAGAGACTGGTAAGTTTGTCACCAACAACATCCTCTTCGATACAGGCAAAGCTACCTTGAAGGCTGAATCGATGGCAGAAATCCAGAAGGTAGCTGACTACATGAAGAAGAATCCAAATGTTCGCTTCGAAGTACAGGGACATACCGACAATCAAGGTTCGGATGCAGTGAACGATCCGCTCTCACAGCAGCGTGCTGAGGCTATCGTGAAAGCGCTCGAAGGTCTGGGTGTTGATGGATTCAACCTCAAGGCTGTGGGTAAGGGTTCACACGAACCTGTAGCAGACAACAAGACTGAAGCAGGACGTGCAAAGAACCGCCGTGTGGAGTTTATTAAGAAATAATATGAAGATAAAACGTTATATGACAATATTGGTGGGCCTCATTGCTCACCAATATTTAGTTACAGCTCAACCGCTCACACTCCACTACGACCGCCCTGCCCGTTATTTCGAGGAGGCTTTGGTCATCGGTAACGGAACGTTGGGAGCTACCGTCTATGGAGGTACGCAGCAAGAGCGCATCAGCCTGAACGACATCACCCTTTGGACAGGTGAGCCCGACACCAAGGTCTATGCACCTGAAGCCTGGCGCAATCTGGCTGATATCCGCGATGCACTCAACAAGGAGGATTATCGTCTGGCCGACCGTCTCCAGCGTAAGGTACAGGGACACTATAGCGAGAATTATCAGCCACTAGGAACCCTTTACATTACCTATCTCAATACAGATGGGACTGAAGCTGAAATCACGGATTATAAGCGTGAACTTGATATTTCCCGTGCGATTGCTACCGTTTCCTTCAAACGTGATGGTGTGCCTTTCACGGCTGAATACTTCTGTTCTGCTCCCGATAGCATCATCTTCATTCGTCTTCAGTCCGACAAACCATTCCGCGCTGTTGTCCGATTGGATTCTCAACTGCCTCATACAACCTATACAGATTATGGTAACATCATTTCTGATGGCTATGTGGCCTATCACTCACGACCCAATTACACAGACGGCAAATTCTTCTACGACGAGCAACGTGGCATGCGCTATCGCACGATGGTAATGGTTGAAGCCGATCATGTTGAAGGCCCGACGGAAGGTGACTCTGTAGAAATCATCAAAACCAAGGAAGCATTCATCGCGATCTCAAATGCTACTAGCTTCAATGGGTTCGACAAGAACCCTGTGACGCAAGGACGCGATTACAAATCCCTGCTTGAAAAACGTTTCCAGAATGCAGAGGAATACGATTTCGACGAGTTTCGCAAGCGTCATATTGCCGACTATCAGCAGTATTTCAATCGTGTGAGTCTCGACCTCGGTAAGACCGATCCTGCTATCTCTGCTTTGCCTACCGACCGTCAACTCTACAACTACACAGAACAGCATCAGCACAATCCTGAGTTGGAAGCCCTCTACTTCCAGTACGGCCGCTATTTGCTCATCTCCTGTTCACGGACGATGGGTGTTCCGGCCAATCTGCAGGGACTGTGGAACGAGAAACTGCTGCCGCCTTGGTCGTGCAACTACACCTCGAACATCAATGTCGAGGAGAACTACTGGCCAGCTGAGACTGCCAACCTCAGCGAACTCCACATGCCTTTCCTCACATTCCTCAAGAATACAGCTAAGACGGGTGTGACGACAGCACGCGAGTACTACAACGTTCATCGTGGCTGGTGTCTTGCCCACAATACCGACATCTGGGCTCAGACCAATCCGGTTGGCGAGCACGATGGAGGACCTCAGTGGGCCAATTGGAACATGGGTGGTGCGTGGACCTCAACCCATATCTGGGAGCACTACATGTTCACACAGGACAAGGACTTCCTGCGTGAGTACTATCCTGTGTTGCGAGGAGCTGCTGAGTTCTGTCTCGATTGGCTCATCGAGAAGGATGGTTATCTCATGACCTCTCCGTCCACTTCGCCTGAGAACGAATACCTCACACCTGATGGCTATCGCGGCTATACCGTCTATGGAGGTAGCGCTGATATCGCCATGATTCGCGAGTGTCTCACCGATGCGCTCGCAGCGGCTCAGGTGTTGAAGACCGATAAGAAGCTGTGTGACGAAATCAAACGGACACTTCCACGACTCTTACCTTATAAGATAGGAGCGAAAGGAAACCTGCAGGAGTGGTATCACGATTGGAACGATGCCGACCCTCAGCATCGTCATCAGTCCCACCTCTTTGGCCTCTATCCAGGTCATCATATCGAAGTGCTGGACAAGTCATCTTTGTCCGACATCGCTCGTGCTTGCACCAAGACGCTCGAAATCAAGGGCGACAACACGACGGGTTGGAGCACAGGATGGCGTGTCAACCTCTATGCACGTCTTCTCGATGCCAAGGGAGCCTATCGCATCTATCGCCGTTTGCTCAAGTACGTCAGTCCTGACAACTATCGTGGTGAAGATTATCGAGGAGGTGGGGGAACCTATCCCAATCTGCTCGATGCCCACTCTCCATTCCAGATTGACGGCAACTTCGGAGGATGTGCAGGAGTTGCTGAGATGCTGATGCAATCTACCGAAAAGACCATCACACTCCTTCCTGCTTTGCCTGACGAATGGGCAACAGGAGAGGTGCGTGGACTATGTGCACGAGGTGGTTTCGAGGTCGATATGAGTTGGAATCAGGGCCAAGTCGTCCGTTGTATCATTCGTTCGAAACGAGGTGGAACCACCACCGTATCCTATAATGGTACCAGCAAAACAGTCAAGCTGAAAGCAGGAGGTTCAAACACCTTGCTTTGACCTTACTTCAGTGGTTTATAGTATTTCAGTTGGTGATCTGGGAGCAAATCCGGATGGAACATGCGAATCATGTCCTTCAGATGGCGCTCAGGGTGGAAGGGTAGGTCGTTGTAGAAGTGTACATAGCTGAGGTTGCAGCCGTATATGTGTCGTTCCTTGAACGCCTTCATCTGCGCATACAGAGACGATTCGTGTGCCAGTTCCTCATAGGTCATATCCCCCGTGTTGTTCGTGTATTTCATGAACCATACATCGGCATCCTGACTCTCTTCGAACACCGTTTCAGGTGCAAGGGCCAGTGAGCCGCTTCCCGAACGGGTGCGGAAGATGTAGTCGCCTCCGGCATCTGCGATGAGCTGTCCCGATGTGCTGTTTCCGCCAGGCACATACCACGTTGAACCCGTAATCAGGTCGCAAATCACACAAGGAGCATCCCCCTGCTTCCCTTTCACCATCTCTTTCAGTTCATTATAGGCAGTCTCTACCTCATGGAACAGGCTGTCTGCCTCTTCTGCCTTCCCATAGAGCATTCCGTAGAACTTCATCCATTCAGCCCTGCCCAGAGGCGAGGTCTCCATGTAGTCGGCACATTCCACAATCGGGATGTCTGTCGTTTCGATGAGGCCATATCCTCCGCTGTTCTCGAAGGGTGAGAGCAGAATGGCATCAGGATGGATGTCCACCAGCATCTCGATATTCGGAGCAAGACTGTTACCCAGATTGGCAATCTTACCTTCACGATAAGCCTGCAGGATATGTTCGTTGGTGAAGTATTCTATCTCGCACACAGCCCGGATCTGCTCAGCAGCTCCCAACTCATCAATGATGCTGCCATGTACACCCGAGTAAACAGCCGAGTGGGTGAGGGGAATAGATAAAACACAGCAGCCCCCCTCCGGCTCCCCCTCTATGGGGAGTGGTGTGGAGGTTTCTTTATCTACCAAATAATAAGTATGTAGTATCGTGCCTTTTTTCCAAGGATTGTCCAGCACCACTTTCGTATAACCGTCATAGCGAACGATGCATATGTTCTCTGCATAGCGCATCTCAACCGTATCCCCTTCAGGTTCGGTTTCTACTACCTTCCCTTGGTGACACGACATCATCGTGACACACACCATCAATATGATTATCCAACCACGTCTCATCTTTCTTTTGAACTCTTGAACTCTTAAACTCTTAAACTTTTGAAAAATGCGATTAAGCCGAATATAATGCCAAGCTTGTTTGAGCATTATTGAG
>CAMYYX010000090.1 GCA_947303695.1 uncultured Prevotellaceae bacterium
GTTTTCATCTCGATGCTTTGAGCAATCATGCGGCGCATGTCGAAGCGATTGCCGACTAGTCCGGCTGCTTTCGCCTGAAGCATGATGTTGCCGATGGCTGTTCCCTCGACAGGACCTGTCAGCACAGGGATGCCTATGCTGTCGGCTGTCATCTGCATGAGATGGGTATTGAGACTTCCGCCACCGATGACATGAAGTCGTTCGATGGGGAAGGGAGCGAGTTCGCGGAGGTAACCCAACACCTCCCGATAGCGCAGTGCCAGACTCTCGAAGATGCAGCGTGCCATCTGACGATAGTCTTCCGGAATAGGCTGATGGGTCTCACGGCAATAGTCCTTAATGGCTTCGACCATACTTGTAGGATTCGCAAATCGTGGGTCATCGGGATTAATGATACTGCGGAAGGGTTCTGCCGTCATCGCATCAGCATTCAGCTGATTGATATCTGCAGGAGCATCAGTCCATTCCTGCCTGCAGCGCTCTAAGAGCCACATGCCGCAGATGTTCTTCAGGAAGCGGGTGGTGCCCTCTATACCACCTTCGTTGGTGAAGTTGTAGTCGAAACTCTTTTGGTTGATGATGGCATCCTGTGTCTCGATACCCAACAGACTCCAGGTTCCACAACTGAGGTAAGCAAAATGCTCGTCGCTGGCAGGTACGGCAGCAACAGCTGCTGCAGTATCGTGTCCCGCTACTGCTACGACAGGTATAGCCCCCAGTCCTGTCAGTTTCTGCACTTCGGGTGTCAATGTACCTGCCACCTCGCTGGGATTGACATAGCGACCGAACTGACTCTCCTTGAGTCCGATGACATCAAGCAGTTCTGGGTCTATCCGTTTGGTGCGAGGGTCGAGTAGCTGACTGGTGCTGAGGATGGTGTACTCGCATACCGCCTCGCCTGTCAGCATATACATCAGTGCATCGGGGATGAACAGAATCTTATCGGCAGCCTCCAAAGCAGAGTCGCCATGTTGGTGCATCGTGAAAAGTTGGAAAAGGGAATTGAACGGCATGAACTGAATGCCTGTCTTCTCGTACACCTTTTCTTTTGAAATATGTCGGAAGTACTCCTCCATCACTCCGTTTGTATGTGGATCACGATAGCAGTAAGGATTACGCAGGATGCCTCCGTCACGACCTACACACACGAAGTCCACACCCCATGTGTCGATGCCTATACTCTGGATTTCAATCCCTTCGCTGGCTACGATGCGCAGTCCTCGAATGATTTCCTGATACAAGGCATAGATATCCCAGAAGTAGTGTCCTCCAGTCTGGATGATGGGGTTGGGGAAGCGTGTCAGTTCGCGTTGCTGGAGTTTTCCTTCCTCAATCGAACCCAAAATGGTGCGGCCGCTCGTGGCGCCTAAATCGATTGCGATGAAGTTCATATTACAGGTCTTTTTCTGAATAGATGTCGTTCCACCATTTAGGGTCGTCTTGCAGGTACTTGGCAAACCATGCAAAGATGGTGTTCTGCCACTTGATGCGTTTCTGGAAGTCGAGGATATGGTGATTCTGTCCTTTGACGAGTACCATAGCAGTCTCACGTCCTAAGAGTTTCAGGGCGGTGAACATCTGGATACTTTCGCCCACAGGTACGTTGGTGTCGGCATCACCATGTAGGAAGAGGATAGGGGTGTGAATCTTGTCGGCATTAAAGAGAGGACTCTGATCTACATACAGATGCTTGTCGGTCCATGGGTAGCGGTTAGCCATGCTGACCTCGCTGTAGCTGTAGCCCCAATAGCCTTCACCCCAGTAGCTGGTGTGATCGCTGATGCCTGCATGCGAGATGGCTGCAGCAAAGATGTCTGTCACAGTCTGGAGGTATTGTGTCATGAATCCTCCATAGCTGGCACCGATACATCCAATCTTCTTCGTATTGACAAACGAGTGTTCCTTACAGAACTGCTTCGTACCATCGATGATGTCTTGTGCTACACCTTCACCGGCTGTATTGACATGACGTGAGGAGAATTCCTGACCGAATCCGGTAGCACCTGAAGGATTGATGACCAGCACTACATAGCCTAATGAGGCATAGGCATGATGCGGATAGCGGCTTTCGAAGTTGCGAGAGGTAGGAGAACAACCTCCATAGTAGTTCACAATCATTGGATATTGTTTCGAAGCGTCGAAGTCGGCAGGTAAGTAGTAACGTCCTGAGATGGTTTCTCCTCGGCTGTTCGTAAATGTCCATGCACGACATTCTCCTAGTGTGGAATTCTTCAGATTCTCACTGCTCAAGTCATCACAGAGGGTCGATTTCATTGTTTTGGTATTGAGCAGATGCAGACGGTTGCTATTCGATGCACTCACTCCGTAATAGGCAACCAGTGGAGCTGTTGAGGCACAGTCGATGGAATTGATGACTTCCTCGTTGCATGCAATCTCCTTAATCTTTCCTGTCTTGGGGTTCAGTTGGAAGAGATTGACAGAGTCTCGGTCTTCTGCACAGAAGTAGAGCATGCCATCGTATTCGCTCCAAGAAGCACGACTGACGGATGGGTTGAAGTCTTTCGTCACACAGCGCAGGTTGCTGGTACTCATGTCGGTCTTGTTGACATCGATAAGAAACAGCTGGGTGTCTATCATGCTAGGTGTGCGACCTTCTGGCACATTCTTTCCGATTCCTCTGAATGCCTCAGGACTACCATACACGGCAATCATCGACCCATCGGGCGAGAGGAGGGCACGTGCAGTGAAGCCGTCATCCTCAAAGACACACTTCGTCTCCATCGTCTCCATGTTGAGCAGATAGAGTGAGTTGACGATAGTGGGGCGCTCGGTGAGTCGTGAACGCTCTGTTCCATAGAGCAACAGCTTGCCATCGTTGGAGATGCCTCCCAGGTTGATGTTATGATGCCCATAGGTGAGGGGTTGCACCATACCAGTCTTAAAGTCATATTTCAGTATGTTGGTACGATTGCGCCAGCCTGGCTGACGATCTTCTGGCTGCAACACTTGATAGACTCCCTCATCTTCCTTTGGACCTTCGCTTTCTTTATATAAAATAAGGTAGTCCTCTGTCGGTGAGATGTGGAAACTCCCTTTCTCTACTCCCTCGGCAAGGGTTGTCTCGCGTCCTGTAGCAGGATCCACGCAGATGAACTTCATGCCTGCAGGGGTCTCTTCTGTGTAGTAATACTGATTGGAGGTCGGCATCCAATGGATGGAATATCCAAGGTCGGCTATCTGACGTCCTGTCGCTGTCTCGCGGATGACGTTGTGGGTCTTGGTCTTACCATCTGTGGCAGTTGTCCGGTAGCTGATGCGGATGTATTTCCCATTAGGTGATAGAGCGGCACCTGTGTAGGTTGTCGCAGTGATGACGTCCATGAAGTTGTATTTGTGACGTGCAGTGTAGTCACGAATGCTGATAGCTCCTTCTGTTTCAGCCTCTACGCTGATAGAAGCCGAGTCGGTCTTTTCCGGCACAGACAGATATTTAATGACTACTTGGTGGTTGGTTGGCTCGAGTCGCACATAGCCACTCATCTGTTTCTTCCCATCGACAAACAATTGATACTTGTTGATACCTTTTATGTCGATGGTAACCCCTGTATAAAGCTTGTTTTCAATATTGAAGCCGATGAGGTGGAGGGCTGAAGTAGATGGGGAAGAGGGAAGCGTGAAGCGTAAAGAGTTCTTGTCGCTGGTATTGATAACCTGACCATTTCCCAATAGTGTCTGCTTGATGGGGATGTCTAACAGCTTCGAGTCATCGAATCCGGAGGCTTTTACATCTTTCTGGTCTATCATCACAGGGTTCTGTACAGGGAAAGGACCTGCATAGCGAAGACTTCCAAGAGGGATGGATTGGCAAAAGGCTAAAGACGAGAAGCTGATGGCAGCGATTGTAAAAAAATATTTTTTCATATAGTTCAATTGTTTATATTCTATGAGTAGACTGTATGATTTCTTTGATGTGTTCCGTGAAAGATTTGTTTTTGAGCAGGCTCTCGAGTGTGATGTGCATGCGATAGCGCCAGTAGTGGCGTGAGTTCGCAGGTACGTTGATGCGTTCAGCTGCTGCATCAGGATAACGTAAGGACTCATCGACAGCCAACCAATCTTGGAGTGCAATGATGCATAATGCGGATGGACACTCAAGGTGTTGACGTATAATCGTCTCACAAAGCCATCCAGGAGCTTTCTCAGGAGCATCACCTTCCAATCCAAGTACGTCGTTGTAGTAACGCTGTGCACGCTCGGAGTCTTCTTCCCACCAACCACGTAGAGTAGGGGTGTCGTGTGAAGAGATGGTGCAGACAGACAGGACGGGGTTGTCCTGCAACTTACCGAACTCCAACCCTGGAGCTTTCGGCATACTTTGTATTTCGAGACTCAGGATCTCCAGTTTGTTCATTACCCATGACATACATTCAGGTATCATGCCCAAATCCTCACCACAGGCAATCATCTGGGTAGAGCGAGTGAGGGCCGGCAGTTTCTTCATGGCTTCCTCATACCAGAACTGATTATGGCGGCAGTAGAAGAACTCGTGGTACATGTGGTCGAAGGCATGACGAGAAGCCTCGTCCATCAGTTCATAGTCATCTTCTTGCTTTGCCGCAATCTTGATATGGTAACGTGTGGGGTCTTTTGCATCCTGCAAGTACATGTCCTCCTTGAATGGAACTCCGTAGCGAGTGATTTCTTCTATCGTCATTGGTAAGGCGGGCGCAAAATGTCCCATCAGACCACTTTTGTATGGTACAGGTATTTCCCAGATGCGGCAGAAGCCCAATATGTGGTCGATGCGGTAGGCCGAGAAGTATTCTGCCATCTTACGCATACGGTGTATCCACCAGCGGTATCCATCACGAGCCATCACATCCCAGTTGTATGTAGGGAATCCCCAGTTCTGCCCATCCGTTGCAAACATATCGGGAGGAGCACCTGTTTGTCCGTTCATGTTGAAATATTGTGGTTCGGCCCATGCTTCCACGCTGTTGGTGCTGATGCCGATAGGAATGTCTCCTTTCAGAATAATACCTTTTTCCCGTGCGTAGTTTCCGACCTCCATCAACTGGATGTGCAGGTTGTACTGAATATAATAATGATAGCCGATTTCGTGTTTTTCCTGCTTGATGAGTGCCTCTACCTCCTCTGCGTTATAGGTACTGTAAGCAGGCCATACGGAGAATTGCGAGGTTCCATATTTGTCACGCAGATACGAGAATGCAGCATAAGGCTTTAACCACTCATGGTTCCTTTCGTAGAATGCCTTATAACCTTTTGTGCGCAATACCTTGGCTCCATCTTGTTCGTATTTCTGTCGCATGTAGCTGCGTTTCAGGTTGTTCACAGCCTCGTAGTCAATCTTCGGAAGAGCATTCACACGTTTGCGCTCCTTCTCATACTTCGTCATTTCCTTTGCGTTGGAAAGCGGACCTAGTTTCTGAAGGTTGAGATACATAGGATGCAACGCATAGACAGAGATGATGTTATAAGGATAAGAGTCGGTCCATGTGTGCGAGATGGTCGTGTCGTTGATTGGCAGAATCTGTACAGCACCCATGCCAGTCTGCTCAGCCCATTTCACCAGTTTCAACAGGTCGCCGAAATCGCCGACTCCCTGACTGTCCTCACTTCGTAATGAGAACACAGGAACCGCTACGCCTGCCACGTGATGTGGCTCGCTCCACCAGTCGTGCTGCTCATAGACCGTCTTGCTCTTTTTGGGGAAAATGGTGTGAGGCATCGTAGCTACCTCAATACGTGTTTCATGCCCGTCTCGTTCGATATAGTAACGATAAGTAATCAGTTCTTCTGAACCATCAGGCAAATCCACAGTACCTGTCCAATCTTTTCCGTCGAGTGTGGATAGAGGGATGCGGACAGCTGGTTTGTTGCCCTGCGACAAGCTGATCCATACGGATTCACCCCATTGTGTATAATATTCAATCTTAAATTGTAGTTGCATATATTTATTCTTTCATCTTTTCATATATTGTCAGCACATCCTGTGTGTCTACGATACCGTCGTGGTTCACATCGCATGCCTCTATGGATAGTGAGCCGTCTTGCATATGTTGATAGACACAGAGCACATCCTGTGTGTCTACCACTCCGTCACCATTCACATCCTCCTTCATTGGAAGATTTGTTTTGTTGGTGCGGATGCGCACCTGACGTTTGTAGCTGTAGGCATAATTGTCTTTCTGGGTTGTGCAGGTAAGATCTACGATTACAATCGTATCTCCTGCTGACTCGTAGGGAACCATCAGTTTGCCTGCATCAGAAAAGAGGTCAGGATGGCTCGATGTCCAACTGATGCTGGCTCCGTATCTCAACCCTTCGAAGCTGAAATCTACGTCGGCCTTGATGAGTTGGAGCGACGTTACAGGGAAGTTGTTCTTTACGATGTTTGTGTAATTGTAGTCCACCGCATAGTCTCCGTTCATATTGCTGCCCCAGACGCTTACGCCATCTTGAGAGATGGCAGAGAAGCAAACGGTCTTCGCATTTGTACCGCTGAACACTTGTGGAAGTATCACTCCGTAGTATTCTGCCGAAGAACTGCTGGTTGTGCCTTTCGGACGTATCTTCAGGGTAATGAACGATGTGCCGGCCTTACGTCGCCAAGTACCGATATAATCGCCTGTGACAGTCCCGTTTTTGTTCACCTGGGCAATGCCTGGGGTTGAATAGGCGTTGTTCGCAAAGTCCATTTTATAAGGATGCATCATCATCTGGTAGGTACCGATGATCTCGTCTTGTGTGCATATTTCAGAGGCATCGATGTCCTCTTGCGAGTAGACGGAATTGATACCCGTCAGTCCGTTGAATTCGAAGGGTGAAGCAACCAACCATCCTTTCTCGTTCACGAACAACTGGTGCACACGGTCTTCAAATCCTTCGTTGCCTGAGTTGAAACGTGTATGATAAATCAGGTAAGCGCGTCCATCGTCATCTAAGAGTACAGAGTTATGTCCTTGGCTCATCTCAGCATATTTCATCGTGTCCCATTTGTGCGAACCAAGAATCTTCATGCCGCGTGTGGTTGTTGCTGTCGGACCGTAGTTCATCATGTAACTGGGGAAGATGGCACTCGTACTGTTGCCGTCAGTATAAGGGCCGTTGGGATTCCTTGATCGGTAGTAGTGCATCTCGTATCCCTTCGAGGCTTCCAGTCCGCCATGGGTGACAAACAGATAGTAATAGTTGCCGATATGTTCGATGTAAGCCCCTTCGCCTGATACGTAGTAGCCGCC
>CAMYYX010000091.1 GCA_947303695.1 uncultured Prevotellaceae bacterium
CTCTCAATTCCTTGCACAATGCAAAAAAATGGTCAATACCATGACGTGAAGAGAAAACAACAGCTGTATAATCCAGGATTGAAACTCTTTGTTGACGGAAATCCTTTGCAGGCATAGCATCAATCCTAATGAATGGCCTAAAAACAACTTCTACTCCAAATTTGGTTGTCAAATCAAAATAGGGTGACTTCTCTGTCTGCGGTTTCGGTTGCGAAACTAAAATCTTCTTTGTCATCAATGTTTTATTTTATGAAAAGTATTACAACTTACTGCTTATCAATTTCCACGCAATAAGGGTCGGCATTATTTCGACGCTGCAAAAGTACAAAAAAAACAGCAATCCGCCATATTTTTTAGGCCGAAAGTTAACGTAGAGCTTACAGAGTAATATGATTTTCTGCAAAATGATAAGTCCGATTAGACAATGTGTTACGTTTATAATCAAGTCAACACAAAAGACCCTTAGTAGTGATAATGGGAACGCTATTGTTGACACAACCGCTACAGAGAAGAAAAATGCAGAAAGCCATGATCGGCCTTTATCCAAACTGAAAAACGTCCAGTTGACCAACGAGTACAACAACCCTTTGATTCCTATAAGCAACATTATTCCTAATGACAGCAGGAGCAATACCCCATAATGAGGCGAATCATGAACAATCATGTCCGAATAAAAAATGATGCTAGCAGAAATGCAGCCGATAACAATCAACAAGATGATATCAATTGTCTCCTGATTACTTATATTTACCTCATTGGAAGAATAGATTTGTCGCGAAGAAAAAAAAGTATTGATTTTGTAAATAAAGACCACTCTACTGCGATACAGAACAAACGTAAACAACACAAAAAAAGCGATGGCACTGATAATCATCAAGTCATCATGACGCATCAGATATGTTCTGTTGATGCCCGATATTCCGTCTATCGTTTGTTCAAACATGTGAATCGTCCTACAAGTTGAATGCTTCCTTTATCTTGTCAACTAAATCAAGCTTCTCCCATGTGAACAGTTCAACTGTTACATTTTTTGTTCCTCCTGACTGGTAAGGACTGAAGAAATGCTTCTCCACAACTTGTGGTTCTCGACCCATATGGCCATAAGCAGCAGTCTCTGTATAGATAGGCTTACGAAGTTTCAGGTCGCGCTCGATAGCATATGGACGCAGATCAAACATCCCTTTAATCTTCCGGGCAATCTCTCCATCTGTCATTGTCACATTGGAATGTCCATATGTATTCACGTAGATGCTGACAGGTTCAGCAACTCCAATTGCATAACTGATTTGTACCAACATCTCGTCTGCCACACCTGCAGCAACCATATTCTTAGCAATATGACGGGCGGCATAAGCAGCAGAACGGTCTACCTTACTAGGGTCTTTCCCTGAGAAGGCTCCTCCTCCGTGTGCTCCCTTACCTCCGTATGTGTCTACTATGATTTTTCTACCTGTAAGACCTGTATCTCCATGAGGGCCTCCGATGACGAATTTACCTGTAGGATTGACATAGTACTTAATATCATCATTGAACAATGCCTTGATATAATCTTCTGTTGTTTCGTTGATGACACGAGGAATCAGAATCGTTTTCACGTCTTTCTTAATCTGCGCCAACATCGCTTCATCATCATCCAGGAATGGGTCATGTTGAGTAGAAATCACGATAGAATCGATCCTTTTCGGCTTTCCATCGTCTCCGTATTCAATCGTCACCTGACTCTTGCTGTCAGGACGCAGATAGGTCATCTGCTTGCCTTCGTGACGGATAGCAGCTAGCGTTCTCAACAGATGATGACTCAAATCCAAAGCAAGAGGCATATAGTTGGCTGTCTCGTTTGTAGCATAGCCAAACATTATACCTTGGTCACCTGCGCCCTGGTCTTCGAGCTTCTCACGAACCACACCTTGATTGATGTCTGCACTCTGCTCATGAATCGCTGAAAGAAGTCCACAACTCTCTGCCTCAAACTTATACTCGGCTTTTGTATAGCCTATGTTGCCTATAACCTTGCGAGCAACTTCCTGCAAATCGATATATGCTTTAGAGCTCACTTCGCCGGCCACAACCACCAAACCTGTTGTGACGAGTGTTTCACAAGCCACTTTAGAGTCTGCATCAAATGCAAGAAAGTGGTCTAATACAGCATCTGATATCTGATCGGCAACCTTGTCAGGATGGCCTTCACTCACGGATTCCGATGTAAATAAATATCCCATTATCTATCTTTAATCTATTAACTATCAACTATAACTTATAAACTTTACAATTGCTGCATATCGTTCAGCTTTTTGTAATAGCCATCAAGAGCCAACAGCTCTTCATGTGTACCGTGCTCAACGATTTTGCCTTCATGCAACACATAGATACACTGAGCGTTCTTAATGGTCGAGAGCCGATGAGCAATCGCAATCGTCGTCCTTGACTTCATCAAGCGCTCGAGGGCATCCTGCACCAATTTTTCTGATTCAGTATCGAGTGCTGAAGTCGCTTCGTCAAGAATCAATATTGGCGGATTCTTCAAAATGGCTCTTGCTATCGAAATGCGTTGACGCTGTCCACCTGAAAGTCTGCCACCACGATCGCCTATGTTGGTTTGATACCCATGTTCTGTCTCCATGATGAAATCGTGTGCGTTTGCGATGCGAGCAGCTTGTTCTACCTGCTCCATCGTAGCATGTTCAACACCAAATGCGATATTGTTGTAGATGGTGTCGTTGAACAGAATTGCTTCCTGGTTCACATTTCCGATGATGCTACGCAAGGATTGTATCTTCATTTGTTTGATGTTCACACCATCAATCAGTATCTCACCCGATTGGATATCGTGGTAGCGAGGAATAAGGTCTACCAACGTAGACTTACCCGAACCAGACTGTCCCACAAGTGCGATGGTCTGTCCCTTAGGAATTACAAGATTGATGTCTGTCAAAATCTCACGGCTGTCATTATACGAGAAGGAAACGTGGCGCAATTCAATAGATTCATTCAATCCGTCAATCGTCTTCGCATCCGTTACCTCTTTGATGTTGTTTTGAGCACCCAATATCTTGTTGATGCGTTCCATTGATGCCATACCTTTTTGAATGGTATAACCAGCCTTCGACAGATCTTTTACAGGCTGCAAGATGGTATAGAGAATTGTCAGGTAATAGATAAATGCACTTGCGTCGATAGGTGAGTTGCCAGAAAAAATCAGATAGCCACCAAACCACAACACAATGACAATCATCAAGGTGCCAAGGAACTCGCTCAGAGGATGAGCAGATGACTGGCGGATGGCTACCCGCATCGAAATCTTTCGGTACTCATCATTCACAGCAACGAACTTATCCTCCATCTTCTTTTCAGCAATGAAGGCCTTTATAATACGCAGACCACCTAGTGTTTCTTCTATGATACTCAGTCCGTCACTCCATCGCGCCTGAGCCTTGAGCGAATTGCTTTTCAGCTTTTTGCCTATTCGTCCTATTCCCAAAGCCATAAACGGCACGACAATCAGCACGAATAGCGTGAGCTGCCAACTCATCACGAACAAAGTTCCCAAATAGATGAGAATGAATATCGGGTTCTTGATAATCATATCGAGCGAACTGCCTATCGACGAGTCCACCTCGTTGACGTCCGTACTGATACGAGCCAGAATATCTCCTTTGCGCTCCTCTGAGAAGAAAGCAAGTGGAAGATGTAGAATCTTCTTGTAAATCTTGGCCCTTATATCGCGTACGATTCCTGTTTTGATTGGCATCAGACAAGCAGAACCTCCGAAATACGAGCCTGTCTTGAGTAGCGTGAGCACACCAAGGATGAGTCCGAGTATCAGCAATGTTGTTGCTGGACCATGTTGCTCGACAAGCTGCTGAGAATAGTAGTACCCATTATTCTTTGCTACATCTACAAAGTTCTTGAGACTCTCGCTGAAGGTTTGGCCTTCTACAAATGGGATGTATTCATATACCTTGTCTTCTATCTTGAACAAGATATGCAAGATAGGTACGAGCAAAGCGAACGAGAACACATTGAATATCGCTGTCAATATGTTCAAGCCAAACGTGCCTACAATGTAACCTTTGTAGGGACGGAAATACGATCCCATCAATTTGAAGAACTCTCTCATTTTTCTTATTTTTTCCTTCCAAAGTCTGCAGGGATTTCTCCCCATTCATCCGTCTGCCAAGTCTCGATGGCGTTGGTATAGCTGTTATTTCGAAGCCAATTTTCTGCTCGTGCAATAATCTGGTACAGTTGCTCCGTCTTTTCGTTTCGTTCCAGATTGGTTTTACACTTCTTCTTCTGCACCCAGGTACGAGCTGTGAAACTATCTGAATAAATGGTCATGCTCGATCCTTTCTTTTTCAGCAAAGCAAGCGCATGAACGATAGCCAGAAACTCCCCTATGTTGTTTGTTCCAAACACAGGACCGAAATGGAATATTTCTTTACCCGATGGGATATGTACCCCTCGATATTCCATCTTGCCCGGATTTCCGCTACAAGCAGCATCCACACAAAGGGCTTCTGTTGTTGGCCTGTCCATCTATCAGTTAATTGTTAACTATCAATTGTGAATTATATCACATTCTCTCAGGCATCTCGATGCCCAGCAGCCCCATACCGTTCTTGATTATCTTAGCTACATTCTTGGCCAGCATCAGTCGCACTGCTTTCTTCTGCTCGTCTGGCTCATTGAGGATGCTATAGTCATGATAGAACTGATTGAACACCTTTGTCAACTCGTAACAGTAGTTAGCTATACCTGAAGGGCTATAGTCCTTACCTGCCTGCTCAACAGCAGCTCCAAACTCGCTCATCTTCTGGATCAGCTCAACTTCCTTGTCATTCAGAGTAACCTGAGTACTCTGTGTGCTCTGAATATTCTGAGCCTTGCGAAGAATACTGCAGATTCTTGCATAAGTATATTGAATAAAAGGTCCTGTGTTACCGTTGAAATCGATACTCTCAGCTGGGTTAAACAGCATATTCTTACGAGCATCTACCTTCAGAATGAAGTACTTCAAAGCACCAAGTCCCACCTTACGTGCTATCTCACGTGCTTCTTCCTCAGGAATATCATCGTTCTTGCCCATTTCTTTCGACACCTGATAAGCATCTTCTATCATCTTTGCTATCAGGTCGTCTGCATCGACTACAGTTCCTTCACGGCTCTTCATCTTGCCACTTGGCAGTTCCACCATTCCGTAAGAGAAGTGCACAAGGTCCTTACCCCACTTGAATCCCAGCTTGTCAAGCAGAATCGACAACACCTGGAAATGGTAGTTCTGTTCGTTGCCCACTACATAGATCATCTTATCGATTGGATAGTCACGGAAACGGAGTTTCGCTGTTCCAATGTCTTGAGTCATATAGACACTTGTTCCGTCACTTCTCAACAGCAGTTTCTCATCAAGTCCCTCACCTGTAAGGTCAGCCCATACAGAGCCGTCATCTCTGCGATAGAAGATACCTTTATCCAATCCTTCCATCACTTTCTCCTTACCTTCCAGATAAGTGTCAGATTCGTAGTATATCTTATCGAACGACACACCCATCATCTTATAGGTCTCATCAAAGCCGGCATATACCCACTCGTTCATCTTCTTCCACAATGCTCGCACCTCAGGGTCATTCTGTTCCCACTTCACCAGCATCTCGTGTGCTTCCTTGATAAGTGGTGCCTCCTGCTTTGCCTGCTCTTCATCCATACCCTGTGCCACAAGTTCCTTCACCTCCTGACGGTAGTGCTGGTCGAAGGCCACATAGTAGTCGCCAATCAAGTGGTCACCCTTCTTGCCTGAAGACTCTGGAGTCTCACCGTTACCATATTTCAACCAAGCCAGCATCGACTTGCAGATGTGGATACCACGATCATTCACGATGTTGGTCTTCACCACCTTATTGCCATTCGCAGCCATGATACGTGCCAAGGACGAACCCAACAAGTTGTTGCGCACATGACCCAAGTGGAGAGGTTTATTTGTGTTTGGCGAACTATATTCAATCATCACCAGAGGGCTGTCCTCTGTAGCGGCCACGAAGCCAAACTGATCATCGTCATTGATGTCCTGCAAGCATTCCAACCAACTCTTACTCGAGATTACCAAGTTCAGGAAACCTTTCACCACATTGAACTTGCTGACAGCATCGCAATTAGCTGCCAAATATTCACCAAGTTCCTGACCCGTCTGCTCAGGTCCTTTCTTCGAAGCACGTAAGAATGGGAACACAACAACTGTCAGTTGCCCTTCAAACTCACTTCGTGTCTGCTGCACCTGAATCTGTTTCTCATCAATATCGGCTCCATAGAGACTTTTCAATGTCTCCTGCACCGCAACTTGTATTTCTTTTTCTATCTTCATATACCCAAAATGGTCTTTTTACACCTTATTATTATAATTTGGCCTGCAAAGTTAGCAATTTTTTTTCATTTCCTTTTGCAGATTCAAAACAAAGTAGTACTTTTGTACCGAATTGAGACATTCAATCATTAATTATTTATAATTCAAACGAAAAAGCTTATGAAAAAATTCCTTATGTTAGCATGTGCTATGCTACTTAGTGCAGCTATGTTTGCTCAGCAAGGCGACAAGAGTATTGGTCTGAACATTAAGTATGGTCTCGACGAGCCAAAGAGTACAGGTTTCGGTATCAAAGGACAGTATGGATTTACAGACCAAATCCGTGGAGAAGTATCTTTCAACTATTTTTTGAAGAAGAATCATGCACAAATGATTGATGTAAACGCAAATCTTCACTATGTATTTACTTTTGGTGAATTTGGTGTTTACCCATTGGCAGGTGTAACACTTCAGAGTGTAAATCCTGACGGAGGAAGTAGCGAATCAAAATTCGGCCTCAACATCGGTGCTGGAGCAGAATACCCTGTTTCAGAAAAGATCAAGGTTAACTTGGAATTCACCTATAAGCTTGCAAGTGATCACTGGGATCGTTCACTCGTAGGCATTGGTGTTGCATACAAGTTCTAAGAATTCACACCCATATCAATCATCCATCTGTTCCATCGAGCAGATGGATTTTTTTTGCAAAGATAATATCTATTCGAAGTTGCTGAATAGGGATTACCCCTAAGGGAAAAACTTGTTACCCTTAAGGGCTGCAAAATTTTCCCTTAGGGGAAACAAAAAAAGCCCTTAAAGGATACCATCTATAAAAAACACAAAAGAGGGACTATCACTAGTGCCTCTTCGTCATTACTAACCTTAAA
>CAMYYX010000092.1 GCA_947303695.1 uncultured Prevotellaceae bacterium
CGTCCAGAGGTATTCGGCTACTGGGGACTCCTCTCAGGTGGTGTTTACACTCCACAGGAATTGGAAGGAATCGACAAGAAGCTCCAGCCTAAGTACATCTTCGTTTCTTGCGGTGGTACAGAAGGTCCAGACCGCATCAAGCAGGCAGCAGAGGCTCTCAAGGCAGCTGGTTACAATGCAGACTCACACGTGAGCGACCGCACAGGTCACGAGTTCCTCACTTGGCGTCGTGCTCTCTATAACATGGCTCCAAAGCTCTTCAAGTAAAAGGTGGTGATAGCCTTTAGCCTTTAGCCCCCCTTTAAGGGGGATTTAGAGGGCCTAGTCCGCAGGGAGTTTACCTCTCTGCGGATTTTCTTTGTATTTTTCTCCAAAAAAGTTTGGTCATTTCAAAGAAACGGCGTATATTTGCAGTCGAAGAAAACAAACGATAACTCATTAATTATAAATTATACATTGAATTTGCCTATGGGCTAAGATAGATACGATGCGTAGCATCAAGGACATATAGGATGAACATCCACTTTTGATTCTTGTTTACCCCAATTCGCCAAAATTGATAATATTGCAAGAGCTGAAGTAGATTGTTCACGCTGATTGGCGTGGGCTTTTACTTGTTTAAGCAATATGGGCGTTTGGCGATGCCTGGGTAAACTTAGATAAAGTATTTTGTCCACGTTTTTTATTTAAACCTAATGTTAACAATATAAACAAACGAAGCTTATGAAAAAACTATTCTTCTTTATGATGACCTTGCTCCCTGCTATGGCATGGGCCGCTGTGGGCGATGAGTTCGCTGCTGATGGCCTGAAGTATAAGGTGACGAGTGAAAGTCCGAAGACAGTGGAGCTGACTCGTTTCGATGGTACAAGGCCTACGGGGGCTTTGACTGTTCCTGCTTCTGCGAACGGCTATGCTGTGACCTCCATCGGTGACCAGGCGTTCTTGGGTTGTACAAACTTGAATTCTGTTACCATCCCTGCCAGTGTGAGGACTATCGGAGCCGCTGCCTTCGTTGCCTGCTATGGTCTGAAGTCTGTCACCATTACTGCCGGTGTGACCTCCATCGGTGACCAGGCGTTCTCTAAATGCAATAGTTTGGTATCTGTCAACATCCCGGAGAGCGTGACCAGTCTCCACCCAATGACATTCGATGAAAGCACCAACCTGGAATCTATCACGGTAGCGTCTGGAAACAAGCATTACAAGAGCGTGGACGGTGTGCTGTTCAGTAAAGACATGACAACACTCATCAAGTATCCGATTGCCAAGAAACAGACGAACTACGCCATCCCCGTTGGTGTAACAAAGATCGACACCACGGCATTCCACAGTTGCTCAGGCTTGCAAGTCGTCACCATCCCAGCCAGTGTGACGACTATCTCTCGCTATGCCTTCAGTGTCTGCAAGGGTATGGAGTCCTTCACGGTGGATGCAGGAAACAAGTATTACAAAAGCGTGGACGGTGTGCTGTTCGACAAAGGCATGACTACGCTCATCCTTTATCCTGAAAACAAGAAATCGACGAGCTACACCATTCCATCCGGTGTGACGACCATCAAAGGAGCTTTCGTCAGATGTCCGGGTTTGACAACCGTCACCATCCCTGCTAGTGTGACCCGCATTGACAACATGGCTTTCGTGTCCTGCGCAGACCTGGAAACCGTCAGCTTTGCTAAAGGCTCGAAACTGAAAAGCATCGGTCGGGATCCGTTCTTCCGCTGCGAAAAACTGTCTCCAATTGAGTATCCTGCAGGAGTTGAAGTGGTGCGCTAATTGATGATATCTACGGTTATCTCACCCCATTCTAACCAGACACTTTGGAGGAACAGTGAAAGTACTAGGAGCAAAAGGGGAAAACACTAGGGTAGAAAAGGGAAAAAGACCCTAGCAAACAGGGAGTTTAACACTGTTAAACGGGGAGAAAGAGGCCGTTAAACTATTTGTTCCTCGTACGGGAACAATAATGGCAGCGCCCGCTGCCATTATCAGCAACGGGCGCGAAACTTGATGGCAGCGGACGCTGCCGACTTATCTTTTAATATTGTTCATTCTCGTTTGGGAAGTCGCCGCTCTTCACGTCTGTGATATAGTTTCCGATGGCTTCTGTCATGATGGTGTTGAGGTCAGCATAGCGACGGAGGAACTTAGGTGAGAAGTCGGTCGACATACCTAGCATGTCAGCCACGACAAGTACTTGCCCGTCACAGGCTCCACCAGCTCCAATACCGATAACGGGTATCTTTAGTTCTTTCGTGACACGTGTGGCCAATGTTGCTGGTATCTTTTCGAGGACAATGGCAAAGCATCCTACTTCTTCGAGTGCATGGGCATCGCTGACGAGTTTCTCTGCTTCGGCTTCTTCACGAGCACGAACGGTGTATGTGCCGAACTTGTTGATGCTCTGTGGAGTGAGTCCCAGATGGCCGCATACGGGGATGCCGGCATCGAGAATCTTCTTTACCGTATCGATAATTTCCACACCACCTTCAAGCTTTAGTGCGTCGCAATGGCTCTCTTTCATGATGCGAATGGCATTGGTGACACCTTCAGTAGGGTTGACTTGATAAGTTCCGAATGGCATGTCGCATACGACTAATGCACGCTGTGTGGCACGAACAACTGCCTTGGCATGGTAGATCATCTGATCAAGCGTGATAGGTAGGGTGGTCATGTTACCAGCCATGACGTTGGAAGCCGAGTCGCCTACGAGGATGATGTCCATTCCTGCACTATCCACAATCTTTGCGGTAGTGTAGTCGTATGCAGTCAGCATGGCAATCTTCTTGCCTTCTTGTTTCATCTGAAAGAGACGATGTGTGGTGACTTTTCGTTTGTCTTCAACTAAATAAGCCATATTGTTAGTGATTTTATGATGGGGCTAATGGGGCCAATGGACTAGGCCTTATGGGTTCAGTTGCCAAGGACCGGTGGGGATAAGGCGTCGTAGCACTTCGAGTTGGAAGTCCTTACCTGCGATGATGCCAAACGAACGGAGATGCATCTCTACTGTTTTGCGTGCCAATTCAGGGTGGTTGTTTTCCTCGCTGAGATGACAGAGCCATACGTATTTGAGGTCTGGATGGAGGCACTCGGCAAGCACCTGTGCTGCTTGATGATTGCTAAGATGACCTGTTCCGCTCATGATTCGGTCTTGCAGCATTTTAGGATACTTTCCGTTACGCAACATCTCTTCATCGTAGTTGGCTTCGAGCACCAGATAGTTGGATTTAAGAATATAGTCTTTAATACAATCTGTAATCATACCAACGTCTGTCATGATAGTAAAGGTCTCATCGGCGTAGCGAATGCAATATCCTACGTTTTCAGCAGAGTCATGAGGAATAGAAAAAGGGGTGATGTGGAAACCTGCAAGAGTGAATTCCTCTTCTTTCTCAATTAACACTATCTTGTCGGCATCAACTTTCTTTGTTGCATGGTAGTTGCCGCACATTCCTTTATATACTAATTCTGTAGCATAGACGGGCAGGTTGTACTCTTGACTCACATATCCTGCAGCCTTCACATGATCTGCATGATCGTGTGTGATGATAATTCCTTTGACGTTGGCAAAGCTGAGTCCGTATTCTTTTATGCAACGTTTCAGGCGACGAATACCAATACCTGCATCGATGAGGATGGCACTTTCATCGTTGCTTAAGTAGTAGCAATTGCCGCAACTTCCACTTCCAAAAGCCAAAAACGTTAGCATTTTATTACAAATAATACGTTTATTTACATGAATTAGCTTGCAAAGATAAGAATAATTTATAATGTATAATGTATATTTTATAATATTTTAGTAATTTTGTCGCTGAAATAACTTTTCCACGAAAGAATGTATGTATCAATAAACCAATATTAACACTGTATTAGGTATGAAGAACTTTAAATCTTTATCAGTAGCTCTGTTCGTAACAGCAGCATCGATGATTAGCTGCGGTTTCGGACCACAAGGAACAACAACAGGTAGCACAAATTCCAACAATGCTGCTCTCGAGACAGGTATGGGCGTACTAGGCGCTCTGCTCACAGGAGGTAACACCACTGACGCCACAAGCTCATTGCTCACGGGTGTGATAGGTGCATTGACAAATAATGCCCAGTCAGGATCTATTGTCGGTACTTGGGTGTATTCAGAACCTTCTGTAGAATTTACCAGCCAGAACCTCCTCGCACAGGCAGGTGGAATGGTGGCAGCCAACCAAATGGTCAACAAGTTGGCTCCTTATTATGAGAAGGTGGGTATCAAGCCAGGTACATTCACCATGACTTTCAATCAGGATAACACTTGTATCATCACCATCGCAGGTAAGACCCAGCAGGCTAACTATATCTACGACTCAAGCGCACATACATTGCGTATCACTGGTCAGGTCATCGGTCTTTCGTTCGGAACGGCTTATGCTACAGTGTCGAGCACTCAGATGTCACTCACCCTTGACTCATCAAAACTGTTGGATGTAGCCAAGAATGTAGCATCGAGATCGCAGAATTCAACGGTGAACACGATATCATCGATTGCTGACACATTTAACGGAATGAAGACCGGATTTAAGTTCGTAAAGAAATAATTCGACCGTTTTCAGCAAAAAACTATCCTTCGATGCTTTGCGTGTCGAAGGATTTTTGTATATTTGCACCTCAATACAACATTTAGGATATGAGAAAGTTTATACTCTTTGCGTTATTCGCATGTACAGCAGTGATGGCATCGGCCCAAGATGTCGATTTCGATGTCGATCTTGATAATGATAGTGATAATGAAGGATGTGACATTGCAGTAGTGCTCGGCTATGTCAGCAAGCAATGGTCGTCGGATGTGAAAGGAAATACCATCCGTGAGAATCTGTGGGGTGAGGAAGGCAAACGTCTTCATGGTTTTCAGTTAGGTTTTACCTATACTCCTACATTACCATCAGGACTGGGTGTATATACGGGTCTTATGGCTGAATTCTACCTTTCGTTTAGTAAAGCGATGGGTTATGATGAGTTTACGGAATTCAGTTTCTATGTACCAATTCATGCTAATTTCAAACTGCCAGTTTCTAAGGAGGTCTCTTTAATGGCTCATGGTGGTCTGGGACTGAACTACGCCTGCCATGGTGGGTTCACTAACAGAGATGACTATTATTGGGTGCGTAAGTGGGACGAGGTTCTTGGTTGCACTTATTGGGATAAGCAACACTACGAAGTAGACCATCTCCGCTATGGAAAGGACGGATGGCCTAAGCGCTTCAATGCTGCATTGGAGTTGGTGATTGGTGTTAAGATCCAGGATTTTCTGATTTCTGGAGGTTATTCATGGGGATTGACCGACCATCAGTTCTACAAGGACGTACCTGGTTGCTCAACCAGACAGGATAAATTGTCATTTTCTGTTGGTTATGAATTCTAATCGAATAATTATAACTAACAAATGTTAAATATGCGAGTCTGATGCGATTTTTTGTAAATTATTCGTCACTCTGCATCTATATGTCTTAGTTTTTTCGTACCTTTGTACTCGAAAACTAATTAACACAGTATTTTTAAGGTAAAATGGAGAAGAGAAAGATTCAGTTCAGTCTCGTTTATAGAGATATGTTTCAGTCGAGCGGTAAGTTTCAACCCCGCAAAGATCAGTTAGAGCGAATCGCTCCTGTCATTATCAAGATGGGATGCTTCGCACGTGTTGAAACCAATGGTGGTGCTTTCGAGCAGGTAAACCTATTGTACGGAGAGAACCCAAATAAGGCTGTGCGTGCATTCACCAAACCATTCAACGAAGTGGGCATCAAGACCCACATGTTGGACCGCGGTCTGAATGCATTGCGTATGTTCCCAGTTCCTGCTGATGTGCGTCGACTGATGTACAAGGTGAAGCATGCTCAAGGTGTGGACATCACCCGTATCTTCTGTGGACTGAACGATGTGCGCAATATTATTCCTTCCATCAAATATGCACTCGAGGCAGGTATGACTCCTCAGGCTACACTGTGTATCACGACCAGTCCTATCCACACGGCTGAGTACTATGCCAACATTGCTGAACAGCTGATTGAGGCAGGTGCACCGGAAATCTGTCTGAAGGATATGGCCGGTATCGGACAGCCTGCCATGTTGGGAAAGCTGGTGAAGATGATTAAGGACAAGCATCCTGAAATCATTATCCAGTACCATGGCCACAGCGGTCCTGGTCTGTCAATGGCCAGCATCCTGGAGGTATGTAAGAACGGTGCTGATGTCATCGATACGGCTATTGAACCTCTCTCATGGGGTAAGGTGCACCCAGACATCATCTCTGTTCAGAGCATGCTGAAGAACTATGGCTTCGATGTTCCTGAAATCAATATGGATGCCTACATGGAGGCTCGTAAACTTACACAGGAGTTCATCGACGACTTCTTGGGCTATTTCATGAACCCTGCTAACAAGCTGATGTCATCGCTGCTCTTGGGTTGCGGTCTGCCAGGTGGTATGATGGGTAGTATGATGGCTGACCTGAAGGGTGTGATGGATGCTATCAACAATAACCGCAAGAACAAGGGCGAGGAACCGCTGAGCGAGGATGCTTTGCTGGTTCGCCTCTTCAACGAGGTGGCATACGTATGGCCACGCGTCGGTTACCCTCCATTGGTAACGCCATTCTCTCAGTATGTGAAGAACATCGCACTGATGAACCTCCTCACAGAGTCAATGGGTAAGCCTCGCTACACCATGATGGACGACTCAATCTGGGGTATGATTCTCGGTAAGAGTGGTAAGTTGCCAGGTGAAGTAGCTCCAGAGATTATCGAATTGGCCAAGGAGAAAGGATTCGAATTCACCACAGCTGATCCTCAGTCTAACTATCCTGACGATCTGCCTCGTTTCATTGAGGAGATGAAGAAGAACGGCTGGGAGCGTGGAGAGGACGATGAGGAACTCTTCGAATTTGCTATGCACGAGAGCCAGTATCGTGACTATAAGAGCGGTATTGCGAAAGAGCGCTTCCTCAAGGACCT
>CAMYYX010000093.1 GCA_947303695.1 uncultured Prevotellaceae bacterium
GTAACACCAACACAGGTAAGGCAGCCGCAGAACTCTCTGAGCTCTTCAACTACAACATTCCTCTCCGTTGGAGCATCTCACACCTCTACGAGGCTATTCTTGACAACGAAGAGCATGTGGCCGACATCGATTTCCTCACTACCCTTGCCGGATATGTTCACTGGCAGCTCACAGGTGAGAAGGTGTTGGGCGTAGGCGATGCATCAGGTATGATACCTGTTGACCCAAAGACCAAGACCTACGATGCTACGATGGTAGACAAGTTCAACAAGCTCATCGCTCCTAAGGGCTTCAACTGGACATTACTCGACATCCTACCAAAGTCACTCAATGCAGGCGAGAACGCAGGTTTCCTCACTCCAGAGGGAGCTAACCGTCTCGACGTGTCTGGTCATCTGAAACCTGGTATTCCACTCTGTCCTCCAGAAGGTGATGCAGGAACGGGTATGGTTGCTACCAACTCTGTCAAACAGCGTACAGGTAACGTCAGCGCTGGTACATCTTCATTCTCTATGATTGTGCTCGAGAAAGAACTCTCGAAGCCTTACGAGATGATCGATATGGTGACTACACCTGATGGAAGCCTTGTAGCAATGGTACACTGCAACAACTGTACATCAGACATCAACGCATGGGTGAAGATATTCAAGGAGTATGCAGAACTGTTAGGTGTTCAGCAAGATACGATGACGCTCTACACGAACCTCTTCAACGCAGCTCTCAAGGGTGATCCCGACTGTGGTGGTATCATCTCTTACAACTACATCTCAGGTGAACCTGTCACAGGTATGGCCGACGGACGTCCACTCGTTGTCCGTTCAGCAAACGATAAGTTCAACCTCGCCAACTTCATGCGTGCACATCTTTACGGTGCCATCGGCGTGCTCAAAGTAGGTAACGACATCCTGCTAAAGGAAGAGAACGTGAAGGTAGACCGCATCACGGGTCATGGTGGTTATTTCACTACCCCAGGTGTAGGTCAGCGCATGCTAGCTGCTGCCCTCAACTCCCCTATCTCCGTCATGGAGACAGCTGGTGAAGGTGGTGCATGGGGTATCGCACTCCTTGCTGCTTACGTGGTGAACAACACCAAAAAGCAGTCGCTGGCCGACTACCTCGACCAAGTGGTATTCGCTGGCAATGCTGGTACTTCCATCGCTCCTACTCCAGAGGATGTAGAAGGTTTCAACCGCTATCTTGAGAACTACAAGGCCGACCTCCCAATCGAGCAGGCTGCAGTCGACTATCACAAGATGTAAAGCTATTGTACATTATACATTATTAATTATAAATTATTTAAAATGTCAAATTCCATTCAAGTATTAAATCATGCAGCCGACAACATCCGTATCTTGGCTGCGTCAATGGTAGAAAAGGCGAAGTCAGGACACCCAGGCGGTGCCATGGGTGGTGCCGATTTCATCAACGTGTTGTATTCAGAGTTCTTACAATATGACCCTGAGAAACCCGAATGGGTAGGTCGTGACCGTTTCTTCCTCGATCCTGGCCACATGGCTCCAATGCTCTACTCACAGCTGGCACTCATTGGTAAGTTCTCACTCGACGAGCTTGCTCAGTTGCGTCAGTGGGGTTCACCTACAACCGGTCACCCAGAGTTCGAAGTAGCTCGTGGCATCGAAAACACATCTGGTCCTCTCGGACAGGGACATGTGTTCGCTATCGGTGCTGCCATCGCAGCGAAGTTCCTTGCTGCACATACTGGCAACCCAACCTTCTCAAAGGAAACCATCTACGCTTACATCTCTGATGGTGGTGTAGAAGAGGAAATCAGCCAGGGTGGTGCACGTATCGCAGGTATCCTCGGACTTGACAATCTTGTAATGTTCTACGACTCAAACGACATCCAGCTCTCTACTGAGACCAAGGAAGTGATGAACGAAGACACCGCTGCTAAGTATCGTGCTCTTGGATGGGAAGTAAAGACTATCAACGGAAACGATGCTGCACAGATTCGTGAAGCTATTGAATGGGCAAAGGGTGTTCAAGGAAAGCCAGCTCTCATCATTGGTAAGTGTATCATGGGTAAGGGTGCTCGCAAGGACGACGGTTCGTCTTACGAAGCTAACTGCAAGACTCATGGTGCTCCACTTGGTGGCGATGCATACCGCAACACCATCAAGAACCTTGGTGGTAACCCAGACGATCCGTTCCAGATCTTCGACGACGTAAAAGACCTTTATGCAAAGCGTGCAGCTGAGTTAAAGGACATCTGCGCAGCACGTTATGCAGAAGAAGCAGCATGGGCTGCTGCAAACCCAGACAAAGCAGTTCAGCAAGCTGAGTGGTTCAGTGGTGCAGCTCCTAAGGTTGACTGGTCTGCTGTTCAGCAGAAAGCTAACGACGCTACTCGTAGCGCAAGTGCTGCTGTACTTAGCGTATTGGCAGAACAGGTACCAAACATGATTTGTGCATCTGCAGACCTCTCTAACTCCGACAAGACTGATGGCTTCCTCAAGAAGACTCATGCTTTCACAGCAGGCGACTTCTCTGGTGCTTTCTTCCAGGCAGGTGTTGCAGAACTCACAATGGCATGCTGCTGTATCGGTATGGCTCTTCACGGAGGTGTCATCCCAGCATGCGGTACCTTCTTCGTATTCTCTGACTACATGAAGCCAGCTGTTCGTATGGCTGCTCTCATGGAACTCCCAGTGAAGTTCATCTGGACTCACGATGCGTTCCGTGTTGGTGAAGACGGACCTACTCACGAGCCAGTTGAGCAGGAGGCACAGATTCGTCTCATGGAGAAGTTGCAGAACCACAGTGGCAAGAACTCTATGCTCGTACTCCGTCCTGCAGACGCAAAGGAGACAACTGCTGCATGGAAGCTCGCTATGGAGAACACCACTACCCCATCAGCTCTCATCCTTTCGCGTCAGAACATCGCCGACCTCCCAGAAGGAAACGACTATGCTCAGGCTGCTAAGGGTGCATATGTTGTAGCTGGTAGCGATGCTAATCCTGATGTTATTCTTGTTGCTTCAGGTTCTGAGGTATCTACCCTCGTAGCTGGTGCAGAGCTCCTCCGTAAGGACGGCATCAAATGCTCTATCGTCAGCGTACCATCTGAAGGACTCTTCCGCACTCAGCCTGCCGATTATCAGGCAAAGGTTCTCCCTGCTGGTGTAAAGAAGTTTGGTCTCACGGCTGGTCTGCCTGTAAACCTCGAAGGCCTCGTTCCACGTAACGAAGGTAAGGTTTGGGGTCTCAGCAGCTTCGGATTCTCTGCTCCTTATAAGGTGCTTGACGAGAAACTGGGCTTCACAGCTGAGAATGTTTACAAGCAAGTGAAGAGCATCTAATCAACTGATGCATCATTAGCCAACAAAAAACCCGAAGGGATTCCTTCGGGTTTTGTTGTTTTCGTATTCTTTAGCGAAGCTCTGAAGCTGCCTTTGCTGCTTTCTCGGCTTTTTCTCTAGCCTTCTCAGCTTTCTCTCTAGCCTTCTCGGCTTTTTCTTTTGTCTTGATGGCTGTATCTACAGTCTTCTTCTTTTTCTTTACTTCCTTGAGATCATTCTGTTTCTGTTTCAGACGCATCTTCACAGCATAAGAACTTTCACCAGGATTCTGTCCCTGCTTCTCGCTGAATTTAGCCTGCTTGAGATCCACTTTGATTTGTTTGATGTCAATCTGTATCTGCGCGATTTCTTTTGCATACTGATCACTGAGTTCTTTATCAGACATACGAGAGTAATCCTGCGCTGATGCAAGTGTGCTAACGCATGCAAATGCGATGAGCAAAAGTGTTTTCTGTAATTTCATAATTATATATATTTTAATAATGAGTTTTAACAGCATAAAGAGCCATCGGAGATGACTCTTTATATTTTGGCATTTGTTGGAAGTGAGAATTACTTCTTAGCAGCTGCGATAGAAGCCTTACGGAACTCCTTACCTACTTTCTCAAGTTCGAGAGTAGCTTTACGTACACGTGCAGCAGCAGCCTTGTTGCTTTCTGACTTGTCAATGTCAGCCTTGATTGCATCAACGAGAGCGTTGATCTGGTCGATTAATTTCTTCATTTTTAACAATTGTTTAAAAGTTAATAAATAACATTTGCTTTAAAGCATGGGCAAAGATAATAATAATTTACCATTTACCAAATACTATTTACTATTTTTTTTTATTTTTTTTTATTTATTGCCCTCCAAGTATCTATTTTGCACTTTTTAAGGGGTTTCAATAGTCAAATTCGAGATTTGAATGCCTCATAGCCAAATTGCTTCCAAAGGGTCATTTTCTTACCTCTGGATATGTAGATGTTGGGTAAAGGCATCCCGTTGAAAGTATTGGTTTTCACCATTGAATAAATGGCCATATCGCCAAATACGATTTCGTCTCCCTCATGCATTTGTTCTGTAAACTGATAAGTTCCGATGATGTCACCAGACAAACAGGTTGGACCTCCAAGACGATAGGTATATGTTCCTTCTCCATTCGTTGGCTTCAAAATGGGTGGAGTGTACGGCATCTCTATCACATCAGGCATATGACATGCGGCTGAAGTATCCACAATCACATTTACGATACCATCGCTTCCTACATGCTGTATCTCCAGAACCCTGCAATGCAGCTCTCCTGCATTCAGGGCTACTGCCTCACCAGGTTCAAGATAGACCTCCAATCCGTATTCTGTCTGCATGCGTCTAATGCATCTTTCCAATCGTGGAATATCGTAATCCTCACGGGTGATATGATGTCCACCACCGAAGTTAATCCACTTCATTCCATGCAGATACTTTCCGAATTTCTCCACTACTGCATCAAGGGTGGTCTCCAGATCATCTGAGTTCTGTTCACAAAGAGTGTGGAAATGTAAACCCGATAGTAGTGACAACTGTTCATCTGTCAGTTGTTCGAATTCGCTCAAACGTGTTCCAAGACGTGATCCTGGTGCACAAGGGTCGTAAATCGCATGTCCTTCTTGTGTCGAACACTCAGGATTCACTCTTAGTCCAACCTCCAGTCCTGCATCTTTCGACCTTTGTCCATAGAGAGCCAGCTGACGTGGCGAGTTGAACACGATGTGATCGCATATCCTCAATATCTCCTCCATATCGTCTTCTTGAAATGCAGGCGAGAAGATGTGGTTCTCCTTCCCACTCATCTCTTCATGACACAACCGTGCCTCATAAAGTCCAGAGGCAGTTGCACCACAGAGATATTGCGCAATAAGCGGATACAGACCATAACAGCTGAAACACTTCTGCGCCAGCAGAATCTTACAACCGGTACGATCCATCACACCTCGAAGTACACGCAGGTTAGCTTCGATCAAATCTGCATCAATAACGAAATAAGGAGTCATCATCATCCGTTCTAATCCACCAAAACCGGATTCTCATCCACTTGCCAAGGAAGTCCCCATTTGTTGAGTGCCTCCATATATGGATCTGGGTCGAACTCTTCTACAGTGAACACACCAGGACGTTTCCACAGACCTTTCAGAACCATCATCGTTCCAATCATAGCAGGAACACCTGTTGTATAAGAGATGGCTTGTGAACCGACTTCCTTGTAACATTCCTGATGGTCACACACATTATATATATATAAGGTGCGCTCTTTTCCGTCCTTTACACCTGTAAAGATACAACCGATATTGGTCTTTCCCACTGTACGTGGTCCCAACGAAGCGGGATCTGGGAGCAGACGACGCAAGAACTGAATAGGCACAATCTGGTTTCCTTCAAACTCAACAGGTTCTGTACCCAGCATACCTACATTTTCCAGACACTTCATATGTGTCAGGTAGCTCTGTCCGAAAGTCATGAAGAAACGGATACGTTTCACGTGTGGGATATTCTGGGCAAGCGATTCTATCTCTTCGTGGTGTAGCAGATACATGTCCTTCTCCCCCACTCCGTCGAAGTTATAGGTACGATGTATCTCCATTGGTTTGGTCTCTACCCAATGTCCGTTTTCCCAATACGAACCGTTTGCGCTTACCTCGCGCAGGTTGATTTCCGGATTGAAGTTTGTTGCAAAAGGATAACCGTGATCGCCACCGTTGCAGTCCAGAATATCGATGGTATGTATCTCGTCAAAATAATGCTTCTGGGCATATGCAGTGAACACACTGGTCACACCTGGGTCGAATCCCGTACCCAGCAAAGCTGTGATGCCGGCCTTCTCAAATCGTTCACGATAGGCCCATTGCCATGAATAGTCGAAGTAAGCTGTGAAACCTTTCTCTTTGCAGCGTTTCTCATAGATAGCACGCCACTCAGGGTCGTTCGTGTCTTCACACTCATAGTTTGCTGTATCCACATAGTCCACTTTCGTCTTCAGACATGCCTCCATGATGGTCAGATCCTGATACGGAAGAGCCAGATTCAACACGATATCAGGTTTCACCTCATTGATGAGAGCCACCAACTGGTCCACACTGTCAGCATCAACCTGAGCGGTTGTTATCTTTGCCTTCGTCTTGCCTTCCAGCTTCTGCTTCAACGCGTCACACTTGCTCACCGTACGGCTTGCTATACAAATCTCATTAAATACATCTGCATTCTGAGCGCATTTCTGAATAGCGACTCCGGCCACACCTCCGCAGCCAATAACCAATACTTTGTTCATAGCTAAATATCTATTTTTCTTTATTTCAAACATCCTGTTGCTAAGCAAGTCCCAGCAACAATTCCCTAACCAACTTACCTGCAACAGCAGTCGACACACCTGTAGCATCGAGCGTAGGAGCCAGTTCCGTCACATCCAATCCTACGATGTTCAGACGGCTGCAAATCGTCATCAACGCTTTACGCAGTTCGTTGAAACTCACACCACCTGCTTCTGGAGTACCTGTCCCTGGGAACACGGATGGGTCAAGCACATCAAGGTCTATGGTCAGATACACGGGACCCTCCAGATTCTCCAGTTCTTCTACTACAGCATCCACACCGTCA
>CAMYYX010000094.1 GCA_947303695.1 uncultured Prevotellaceae bacterium
TATATGCTTCATAATTCACTTTGATTCAGTCATGTGGGAGTCACCACACTCCTTCATCAAAAGTAAATTCTGCTTGCATCTAAAATTCATAAATCTACAAAACATAATTAATAGAACCTGCCTAAAAAAGACAAATCGGAGGGAAAACGGCACAAAATCGATGATTTTTGCAAAAAAAATTATGAATTATGAATTATGAATTATGAATTTTTCGTACCTTTGCAGCCGCTTTAGCGAAGCCGCTGGCGATATAACGAGTGGAGAGTGAAGAGCGGAGAGTGAAGAGATAGTACATTGCTTCACGTTTCACGCTAATCGCTTCACGTTAAAAACAGAGAGAATCGTGGATGCTTCGTTGGAACATGAACCGAATTTTTAGGTTAATAGGTTGTAAGGTTATAAGGTTGTAAGACCTCAAGACCTCAAGACCTCAAGACCTCAAACCTCAAAACAATTGAAGAAATGGATTTGATTAAAGTTGCCGAAGAGGCATTTGCTACCGGCAAAGAGTTCCCTAAGTTCAAAGCAGGTGATACTATCACAGTTGCTTACAACATCGTCGAAGGTTCAAAGGAGCGTACTCAGCTCTACCGTGGCGTAGTAATCAAGATTTCAGGTCAGGGAAACAAGAAGCGTTTCACTGTTCGCAAGATGTCAGGTACAGTAGGAGTTGAGCGTATCTTCCCTATCGAGTCGCCAAACATCGAGAGTATCACCATCAACAAGGTTGGTAAGGTACGTCGCGCTAAGCTGTACTACCTCCGTGACCTTACAGGTAAGAAAGCCCGCATCAAAGAGAAACTGGTTCGCAAGAGCGAAGAGGCTTAATGATGCTTTTCGAATGGGAAAACAAAAGGATGGACTTTGCGGTCCATCCTTTTTTGATTTAAGAGTAAGCCAGCACGGCTGGCTAACTTGCATTTACCTTACTAATACTTTCTTTCCGCCTACGATATTGATACCTCGGCGTAAGCCTTGCTGACGTTGCCCGAGAATGTTGTAAACGGCTCCATCGTTGCTATCGAGGCGATTGTCAGCCTGAAGGCCTTCAATGCCTACCGGCGTTTCACCATCCATGCTGAGGAACACCTCTTTAATATATACGATACTTCCTCCGTTGGACGAGATACCTGCCTTATAGATCTTGGCTGGATTGATGGTACGTCCCTTCTCTGTCACGAGTTCGTGGAGTGGGATGGATACGGAGGTAATCGGGGTCTTCATATCGATAGAATAGAAGTCGGTGTTGTTGTTGTCGTAGATACGGAAGGTGGGTCGTGCTGCCGATGGGCGCACCAGATTCACAACGAGATAGTTGTAGGCAGAGAGGTCAACTCCATTGGTGTATTCCCATCCTCCGAAGCCGTCCTTGGCGGTCTTCAGTCCTCCTGTACGCTCGGTGAAGGTTCCTGTTCCGATGATGGACGGATTGACTACATCGGCCGAGAGAGGGAAGTAAGCCACGGTGACGGTGAAGGTGACGCTGCGGCTGTTGCCCATCGGGTCGGTATAGGTAGCTACAACATCTGTGGTTCCTTCGGCTTGACCTACGATATTTCCACCTACCATGCGAGCAATGCCTGGCTCGGAGAACTCGAAGCTACAGCTTGGTGAAACATTGGTGACAAGACCCGACTGCGATGTGCAGGAAATCTGTACTTCCTTCGTACTGCCTGGTGTCACGGCATAGTTCTGCTTCGTGATGGCAAGGTCTTCCATCGTGAGGTCTTCGGCGCTGAAGGTATGGAGCACACCTGGTCCGAAGAATCCTTCCTCGGAGAAGTTTGGCTCGGTAGAGAACCAGTCGATATCAACCATACCGCCTAACTGCTTGGTGGCGTAGTTGAAGAGGAAGAAACGGTTGCCAACAAATACACCGAGGGTGTAACCCATGTTCATCTCACTTCCGAACTTGGTGTAGTGCTGGTTGTCGTATGAATAGTAGAAGTTAGCCTTGTTGGTTCCGAAGTTGACGGATGCGCGCAGATAAATGGTATCGGACTGCAGTTCGGCACCCGTCTGCTTGGTCTGTGTGCCACGCAACTTATTCTGCTGCATATAGTACAGACGTTTCTTGCCATCAACCACCTTCACACCAATCAGTGCGTATGGCTCCTGGAATACAGCGATACCAGCCACATCGCCTTCGAGCATGTTAGAGGTAATCATCTTGATGGTACCCATAGAGTTGTAGTACTTCGATGAGCTGGTACCTACGGGGCTGTAACCAAGGATGCGCTGGCTGAGACTGTTGCGTGCCCACTGGAGTGAGTCAGTCACACTAGCGGTGCGCAGACGCAGGAATCCAGGACGCTCAATGAGGCTCCAGCGAGTGTTATCGGGATTGTGGTTCCATTGCCACTGCATGCCCAACGATGCATCAGTGAAGGTGTCGTTGGTAGGCAGGTAAGTGCGCGGATAGGTCTGACCAACGTTTGGCTTTGGATAAGGCTTTCCGCCTTCACACACATCGCGAGCATTGTTGCCGACGATAGGCCATCCATCGACCCACTTCACAGGCTCGAGGTAAGGAATACGTCCGATGGCGCCTGCGTCGCAGAACAACATAGTCCACCATTCACCTGTCTGGGTTTCAACCAATGCACCCTGATGGATTTTCTGTCCGCGGAAGGTACGTCCATTAGGGTTGGTTGAGGTCTTCGGACCTACATACTCCTCGTATGGTCCCATTGGATTCTTTGAGCGGAATGTGGTCTGGCTGCCTTCTGTTCCACCATAGGTAGCATAGATGTAGTAGTAATCACCAATGTGATACATGTGACTGCCCTCACATCCATTACCTACGGAAATAGCCTTTGTGCTGGAAATCTTCGTGAGTGTCTTGGCATTGAACTTGTGAACCACGATGTCATCAATACCACATGCCACATAGAGGTAGCCGTCACCGTTAGGACCATCATCGAAGAGCCATCCCGGATCGTGATAGATATCATTGGGGGGCAGAAGGGTCAAATCCCACTTACCTTCTGGATCGGCGGCTGTGAGCAGGATGCTGCGACGGTCGGGCGACCAGGTAGAGCATGGGAAATAGAGATAGAACTTACCGTTGTGATAGTTGAGCGTCGAAGCCCACATGCCCTGTCCGTAATGATGCTTGAAGTTGAGCAAGTTGTAGGCATCGTTATCGACAATCTGAAGGAGTGGGTTGGCGCAGTATTCCCAGTTTACGAGGTCTTTCGACTTTAGGATAGTAGCACCTGGCATGTAGAACATCGTAGTACTAACCATATAATAGGTGTCGTCCACACGGATGAGGTCGATATCGGGGAAGTCACCATTGATGATTGGGTTGATGAACTTGTTGTTACCCAAGTCACCTGTCCACTGATGGGTATATGCCATGTATGGACGGGTGTCAGTATTCCAATCCTTGTACCACTCGAAACATGCACCGCTACATGCCTCGTAGGTGTCATTATAGCCAGCAGCCAACATCTTGTCCTTGAAGGCAGGTTCGAGCACACGATTCTTGTTGTTTCTCCACGTAGTATATGAGAGGCTATTGTTGACAATCCACTTGTCGATATCGAAGAAGTCGCTTGTACCTGTGAGTGTCATACCGATGTTGCCATAGTGGTCGTGTACGGCCTTCCACGCCTTGCCCCACTTCGATGTAGAGCCTGTAGCCCAAGTACCAAAGTTCTTATAGACGTTCTGTCCCATTTCGTTTACATGGTCGATATCATTGGTATTCTGCGGACTCCAGTCGATTTCGGTCACCACAATCGGGTTGGTCTCAACGACAGGCACCTGACGCTTGAAGTTGTTGATGAAGGTCTGCGCATTCGCATTCTTGTCCTCCTGACCGTACCATCCTGTATAGACATGGACTGCATAGCCGATGTTATAGCTTTGAAGCGGATAAGTGGCATATCCCTCATAGCCCGATTGATAACCTGTTCCGACTCCCCAGATAATACCTGTGAATCCATTGGCACGAATCTTATCGACGATAGGCTGGAAGAAGTCGTGCAGCGCATTAGGACTGCTCTTTCCGTTGGCATCATGAACAGTAATCGGCTCGTTGGCCAACTCGATAGAAATCTGTCCTGAGTACTTGAGCACGGTATCGTTCTTCGACACAATGTCCCACACGTCCATCAGATAGTGTTGGTAAGCACCACCGACCTGAATAGTACCCGGACATACACCAGGCGGACGCATGATGACATACAGACCTCGTGCTATCGCCTCCTGGGCTATTTTGGTATAGAGGGTTTTCAAGTATGTAGTGAGACGCGTCTTGCTGAAATGCTCAATGTTTGCCTCACCATCACCTGTCTTTCCCGCTTTCACCGTCTTGCCATCCTCGTCCACATAGCTGTATTGCACACTATTATCGTTAGTCCATGCTGGCTCGAGATGCAAGCGGAACGCATTGCAATAGGTGCCAAGCTCCGGATTAGCCATTCCGTCGAACAGTTTCTTAAAATAGTCAATACAGCGCTGTCGACCGGCATCATTGTAATCCCAGCCCCAACGGCCGTTGTTGAACCATGCACTCGGTGTGTCCATCACACCATGCAGACGCACAATGTTTCCGTTAGCGTCCTTCAAATGCTTGCCGTCCACATGGAGCGGCGGCGTGTTACCAAAAGTCTTAACTTGTGCCCAACTCTGCATTGAGCAAAGCATGAGCACCACTAAAAGTAAAAAGGGTTTTCTCATAAACATAATAATTATGTAAGTTTAGTTTTGACGCTACAAAGGTACAAAATAATTAAGAATAAAGTATAAAGAATTGAGAAATAGTTCTTTTTTTGCTCTTCTCTCGTCGTTTTTCCTTTTTTTTGCGTATCTTTGCAGTGAAAGAAAACGTAACGCATTATGATTGAACAAGGAATGATTTATGAGATTTGCGGATGGGTAGCCAGCATCGGAATGATACTGGGATATTTGCCACAAGCCATAGAAACAATCCGCACACGAAACACAGACGGAATAGCCCTGCCAGCCTTTCTGATGATGGGAGTTGGCGGTCTGGCATTTATGTTACAAGGCTTGCTGCACGAACCAGAAGTGTTGTGGTCGCTGGTACTGACCAATCTGGTGACAACGACATGTAGCTGTATCGTATTCGGCATCAAGATATACAACGACTATTTCAAGAAGAAATAAATGTTACCCCTTATGATTGCAAGAATCAGAAAAGAAGATAAAAGTGAAATGTAAAAAGTAAAAATAGTAGTATTTATGTACTTTTACCGCATCATTCTTATCTTTTAATTCTTAACTCTTTACTTATTCCATAATATTTTGTATCTTTGCAACCGAAACGTTAAAAACGAATTAGAATAAAAACGAACAGACACTTTTTTACTAAAAACTAATAACATCATGAAAAAGATTATCATTGCAATGATTGTATTGGTTGCCGCTACTGTTTCCCAAGCTGCAACAATTGTTTTGTTGGTGAAGAATGACACCAAGCAAACCATCACAGGCTTTGGCGCAGCCTGTTGCGACGGCGCCATGAACCCATACGGAACAGACACCAAACCCGTTCAATTGCTATATGGCCGTCAGTCGAAGATCGGACTGAATATCATGCGCATGGAGATTTCGCCTAGCTTCAAAGGTGATGACAACGCAAGTTGGAGCAACTATAACTGGCAAGGCTGTGTACCATCGGCCAAAATTGTCAAGCAACGCGGCGGTATTGTATTTGGTACACCTTGGTCGCCACCAGGTGAATACAAGACCAACGGAACAGCACAAGGCGGAAATTCAGAGAGGCAGGGCAATCAGCGCGGTAAGTTGCGCGAAGACTGCTATGAGAAGTTCTTCCCATGGCTCAACTCTTACCTGAAGTACATGAAGTCAAAAGGAGTGACCGTTGACGCTGTATCCATTCAGAACGAACCTGACTGGTGGGTGGACTACTCAGGCTGTCTCTACGATCCGCAAGACCTCGTAAAACTTGTCAAGAACTATGCCTACATGCTCGACCGTAAGACCTATCCTGGAGTAAGGCTTATCAGTGGTGAAAGCTTAGGCTTCACACAGAACTATACCGACCCGCTCATGCGCGATACTACATGTCGCAAGCAGATTGATATCGTGGCTGGACACCTCTACGGCCATGCACCCCTCAACTATATGAAGAATTCAGCTGTTCTCGCCGCCAAGTACGGCAAGGAGGTTTGGATGACAGAACACTCATCAACCGATAACATCGGCAACCGTCTGCCCAACTGGCACGAGCAGTTGCTCTTTGCCGAGGAACTCAACGAGTGTATGTTGGCTGGATGCACCGGATATATCTATTGGTACATGCGCGCCCATTGGGCCTTCATCGGTACGGGAGAGTCACAGTATGGTTCAGGTAACAAGAAAAACACGCTGCTGCCTCGTGCCTATGTATTGTCGCACTTCGCCAAACATGTCACAGGTTCCACTCGCTTGGTAACCTCACGTGATATGACCTCAGGAGCAGAAGCTGCCCAAGAGTATTCGGCATACATCAAAGGCGACTCAATCATCGTCATGGCCATCGACACAACGAAGACGGGCTACAACCTCAGAGTGAAACTGCCATACGAGGTGAAAAGCGGAGTCCATCTTTTGTCAACTGGCAATGAGACTGCCAATCTGTGTCAAGAGAGTCCTATCGTCATCGACGAACCCAGCGATCTTATCACAGTCGAGATGCCTGCCCGTAGCCTGAATACCTATATCTTCATGATTAACAGGGAGGATGACACAGCCATTGAAAACCTTAACGCCGACAGTAACCTTAACGATAAGGCAGGAGCAATCTACAGCCTCAATGGACCGCGGTTAATGGCCAATTGACAACAGCATAAGGGAATCGACATCATGAACGGCAAAAAAGAATTGATTAAGTGAGAACAATAAAAAGA
>CAMYYX010000095.1 GCA_947303695.1 uncultured Prevotellaceae bacterium
TCATGGACTTGCCGCTCTCAGACGAGGAGAGACGGTAGAAATCGTGCCAATAGGAAAGCTCTGCTTGTGTGGTGAACTCATACTTCTGCGGGGTGACGTAATTGGTGTCGCATCCCATGAAAAATTTGGTGACGGCATCTGCTCCTTTGAACACAGTGTTCAGCACTCGCTTACCCCATGGCAGCGAATCAAGGTGTACAGTGTCCTCGTTCTCTATTGCCTGAACAGCAAGAGAGAACATCATCAACACTATGTAAACTACGTATCTCATTTAGTCATCTTCTCCCTTTGTGGGAGATAAGAGAGGGGTCTATATCTTCTCCAATATCTTATCCATCACCCAGTTGGTGGGGGTGGCACTTATGGAGTTGCACTCGCAATGAGTTCCGCCTCGGAGGTCATCGACGATGGCTTGAATGAGGGGTGTCTGGACGTATTGTGGATTGGGGATGGGGAACTCTTCCCTCCCCTTCTCTGTGTGGAGTGCTACGGGTGTGTAGTCGAATACGGAGAAGCAGATCATGCCTTTGTCGCCTACGATTTCGATGCAGTCGGTACGTGCTGATTCGTGTGCGACGAAACACCATGAGCCACTTCCTGTGATGCCGTTAGCAAATCGGAAACAGGCATTAAAAGTGTCTTGAACACGATAGAGTCCTGCCATGTTGGTGGCATAGCCTTCGGCTTCGATGATAACTCCCAACATATGCTGAAGCAGGTCGAGCTGATGGCTAGCAAGATCGTAGAAGTATCCTCCACCTCCAGCGATATCGGGTTGGAGTCGCCAAGGGAGGTTTTTCTTATTGTAGTCAAGTTCACGTGGAGGTACAGCAAATCGAATCTGGACGGAAAGTACTTTCCCTATGGTTCCTTCGGCGAGGATGTCCTGAACCTTACGAAAATAAGGAAGATAGCGACGATAGTAGGCCACATAGCATGGGATACCGGTCTGTTGGGAGATGTTGTTGACACGCAGACACTCCTCGTAGCTCGAAGCGAGGGGTTTCTCGACATAAACGGGCTTGCCGGCCTTCATGGCCATGATGGCAAAGGTGGCATGTGAAGATGGTGGTGTGGCTATGTATACCGCATTCACGTTACGGTCGTTAATCAACTCAATGGGGTCGGTATAGAAGTGCTGAATGCCATGACGCTGGGCATAAGAGCAGGCTTTCTCTTTGTCGCGACTCATGACTGCTGCAATCATCGAACCCTCGACACACTGCAAGGCAGGTCCGCTCTTGGTTTCAGTCGCTTCACCACACCCTATGACTCCCCATCTCACTTGGTCGATTGCTTTCATAATACCTCGTTTTATGATTTCAAAATGCAAAATTACAAATTTATTATCAATTATCAATTATCAATTGTCAATTATTTTGTATCTTTGCAGGCAAATTGAAGATTATGGGTAGAAATAAGAAGTCATTACCGATACTGGAAAAGGTGAACATCACAGCTGTAGCTGCTGAAGGAAAAGCGTTGGCAAGGGTAGACGACAAAGTGGTGTTCGTACCGTTTGTCGTGCCTGGCGATGTGGTCGATCTGCAAGTGAAACGCAAGAAACATAGTTTTATGGAAGCGGTAGCTGTGAAGTTTCACGAGTATTCCAACGACCGCACCACCCCACGCTGTCAGCACTTCGGTGTTTGTGGAGGATGCAAATGGCAGTGTTTAAAATATGAGGAGCAACTACGATGGAAGCAGCAGCAGGTGGTGGACAACCTGACTCGTATCGGCAAGATAGAACTGCCGGAAATAACGCCTATACTGGGTAGCGAGAAAACATATGAGTATCGCAATAAGCTGGAGTTCGGATTCTCCAACCGCCGATGGATGACAGAGGACGAGATACGCGACGGAGAGCACATCATCACCCAGCACAATGCACTAGGATTCCATATCACAGGTGCATTCGACAAAATTCTCGACATCGAGCAATGTCATCTGATGGACGACATCACCAACTCCATCCGTAACTTCATCCGAGAATACGGCATCAGCCACAACCTCACCTTCTATGACCTGCGTAAGAACACAGGATTGCTACGCAGCATGATGGTTCGTAACAGCAATACTGGTGAACTGATGGTGTTGATTCAGTTCCGAATCGAAAACAAAGACGAACAGCAGGAAGCAATGGAACTGTTGCAGCAGGTGGCCGATAAGTTCCCTGAAATCACTTCATTGCTCTATGTCGATAACCACAAGTGCAACGACACTTTCGGCGATCAGGAAGTTATCTGCTTCAAGGGAACCGACTACATTTTCGAGGAGATGGAAGGACTGCGCTTCAAGGTAGGTCCCAAGAGTTTCTATCAGACGAACACTGATCAGGCATACAACCTGTACAAGGTGGCACGCAACTTTGCTGAACTCACAGGCGACGAACTAGTGTATGACCTCTACACGGGTACAGGAACCATTGCCAACTTTGTCAGCCGGAAAGCACGAAAGGTGATTGGCATAGAATATGTACCTGAAGCCATTGAGGATGCGAAGGTGAACTCGCAAATCAACCAGATAGACAATACCCTGTTCTTTGCAGGCGATATGAAGGACATCCTGAACCGTGACTTCATCGAGCAATACGGACGTCCGGATGTCATCATCACCGACCCACCACGTGCGGGCATGCATCAGGATGTGATTGACACCATTCTCTTCGCCGAACCGAAACGGATTGTATATGTCAGCTGTAACCCTGCTACCCAGGCACGCGACTTACAACTGCTGGATGTGAAATACCGAGTGGTGAAGGTGCAACCTGTAGATATGTTCCCACATACACAGCATGTGGAGAATGTAGTGATGCTGAAAAAGAAATAAGAAATTAGAGTAAAGTATATAGTTTAAAGATTGTTGGGATTGCATATCCCTAAAGCCTGCCACGGGCAGTCTTACAAAGAAAAAGAGAGTCTCGAAGATTGAAAACAAGCTTTCATCGTTCGAGACTCTTTTTCTTTGTGATTCGGTTGGGATTCGAACCCAAGACCCACAGCTTAGAAGGCTGTTGCTCTATCCAGCTGAGCTACCGAACCATCCATATTTGAAAATCGGCTGCAAAGTTAGGCATTTTTCATGAAACGACAAAATAATTTGCCAAAAATCATTACGTCCAATGTAAGAAGTCGGAGATGAGACTCTTGAGTGACTTCCTGTTATTGATGAACGCCTCAAGAACTTTGGTCGATGCATGTTCGGGAATGATGTCGTAATCGGCTATGGCTGCAGGAATGAGACACGACGCTCCTTCGGGCAGTTGCACCTCGTCCTTCGTGCAGCGGATGCGAATGGTACAATCACCACGGAGATTCATCAGGATGAAGAAGGAATCGTACTTAACAACATTACGATGGAACGGCTGTGACGCTTCAATGATGCGTATACTAAAATAAGGTGTATCGAGACACTTGTCGCGATCGTCCATTGCCTCCTGATGCTCTGTCCGATACTCGGGATAGACTTTATAGTCGATGGCTTGAGCAGCAAGTTCCGTATGCAGTTCACGAGGCTTGCCATCTAATCCGGGACGGTTATAATCGAAAATGCGATAGGTGACATCGCTCGACTGCTGTACCTCTGCTAACTTAATACCTCCACAGATGGCATGAACTCGTCCTGCTGGGAGATAGAAGATGTCGCCTTGATGGACTTCATGACGGGCAAGCACCTCGGTAATGGTACCGTCGGCCACGCGCTGCTTGTATTCCTCAGGCGTCACCTTCTCACGGAATCCTGCATACAAATATGAACATGGTTCGGCATCAAGCACATACCACATCTCACTCTTTCCCATCTTCTGATGTACACGCTGAGCCATCTCGTCGTTTGGATGTACCTGTATGCTAAGGTCGAGACGTGCATCGATAATCTTGGTCAGCAGCGGCAACTGATTGTGGTGTTGAAGCGCTACTTGTTTTCCCAATATCTCCTGTGGATACTGCCTGACGACTTTTGGTAGAAGATGATTTGCCCAAAGGCCGTTATCCACCACCGACTCACTACCAACTACAGCACTCACCGTCCAGTCTTCTGTTCCCCACACTAAAGTCTTGCGGTACGGCTTGAACAGCATCGGATAGAGATTATTAGCAACTTGATTCATCATTTTTGCAAGTTTTGACATGCAAAGATACGAAATATATTCAAAACAGAAGAATAAATAGGTAAAAAAAGAATATGTTTGACACAAAAACAGTCAAGTCTCGAAAATATTTGACATTATCGTGTCAAGTTTCAAATAATTGTTGTACCTTTGCACATCGAAAGATCATAAAAGGAAAGAGTATGAAAGACGACACAATCATCAAAAGCCTCAAGACGATTATGAATCGCAGGGGTATCACCCAACGTGAATTGGCAAATATGATTGGGAAGGACGAGACAGTTATCTCGCGTTGGTTTGCCGGCAAAGTGGGTATTTCGAGCAGTTCTATCACTCTGTTAGAGTCGGCTTTGGGCGAGAAGATATACGATGACAGCAACTTGAAACGCGCACTGATTACGGGTGTGACTGGTCAGGACGGAAGCTATCTGAGCGAATTCCTGATTGAGAAAGGATATGACGTACACGGCATCATACGCCGAAGCAGTGTGGATTATCGTGAGCGTATCGCACACCTGGAGGGACATCCAAACTTCCACTTACATTATGGTGACCTCGGAGACTCGATGTCGTTAGTGAAGGTGATTGGAGCGGTTCGTCCGGATGAGATATACAATCTGGCGGCGCAGAGTCATGTGCAGGTCAGCTTTGACTCGCCTGAGTTTACGGCCGATGTGGATGCGACGGGTGTACTGCGTGTGCTGGAGGCTGTCCGTGCTTGCGGAATGGAGAAGACTTGCCGCATTTATCAGGCTTCGACATCGGAGCTGTATGGAAAGGTGGAAGAGGTTCCGCAGAACGAGAATACGCCGTTCCACCCCTACTCTCCTTATGCAGTTGCCAAGTTGTACGGCTTCTGGATTGTCAAGGAATATCGCGAGGCCTACAATATGTTCTGCTGCTCGGGCATCCTGTTCAATCACGAGAGCGAGCGGCGTGGCGAGACGTTTGTTACGCGAAAGATAACGCTGGCGGCGGCTCGTATTGCTCAGGGGATGCAGGATTGTCTGTATCTGGGCAACATGTCGTCATTGCGCGACTGGGGCTACGCAAAGGACTATGTGGAGTGCATGTGGCTGATTCTGCAAAACTGCAAGCCAGAGGATTTTGTCATCGCAACAGGAGTGCAGCACAGTGTACGTGAGTTTGCCTATTATGCCTTCAAGCATGCCGGCATCGAGTTGGAATTTCGCGGCGAAGGACTACGCGAAGTGGGCGTTTGTGTCAAGGTGCGTGGCAATGTGAGCAAGACTTTGGTGGGCAAGGAACTGATACGTGTCAGCGAGGACTTCTACCGCCCAACCGATGTGGTCAATCTGTGGGGAGACCCGACGAAAGCGAAAGCCAAACTGGGTTGGAATCCGAATAAAACGAGTTTCGAAGACTTGGTAAAAATCATGGTTGAAAGCGACATGGCAAAGGTTGCCGGCGAAGGAGTTGCTGCGAAAGTACGCACGAACTTGGCCGAATATCTGGAAAAGGGAATTGTGAAGTGATTTACTATTTAACTATTTACAATTTACGATTTCAAGATGAATATGTTAGAAAAAAGTAGTAAGATTTACGTGGCAGGCCATAGAGGACTTGTAGGAAGTGCCATCTGGAACAACTTGCTGAGTCGGGGTTATACGAATCTTGTGGGGCGCACTCACAAGGAGCTTGACCTGACGGATCAGTATGCGGTGCGGGCGTTTTTCGATGAGGAAAAGCCTGATGCAGTGGTGCTGGCTGCGGCATTCGTGGGCGGCATTATGGCGAACAGTTTGTACCGTGCCGACTTCATGATGATGAACATGAAGATACAATGTAACGTCATCAGTGAGGCATACGCTCACGGGGTGAAGAAGTTGCTGTTCCTCGGCTCGACATGCATCTACCCGAAGAATGCGCCGCAACCGATGAAGGAGGACTGCCTGCTGACCAGCGAACTGGAGTACACGAACGAGGAATATGCCATAGCGAAGATTGCGGGACTGAAGATGTGCGAGTCGTACAACCTGCAATACGGCACCAATTACATCGCGGTGATGCCGACGAACCTCTACGGTCCGAACGACAATTTCCACCTGGAGAACAGCCACGTGATGCCGGCCATGATGCGAAAGATTTACTTGGCGAAGCTCATCCACGACGGCAACTGGGACGCCATTCGCAAGGACATGAACAGCCGACCCGTGGAAGGCGTGAACGGCAGTTCCGACGAGGCCACCATCTTATCGGTATTACGGAAATACGGAATCACGGATAATCGGGTTGAACTATGGGGAACGGGCACACCGCTGCGCGAATTCCTCTGGAGCGAAGACATGGCAGATGCCAGCGTTCACGTGCTGCTCAACGTGAACTTCAGCGACATTATCGGTATCGAGAAATACTCGTCGGTACACTACGGAGCATCGACCACCGGAGCCGTGGACCGCAATGAGAGTACAGGCCGTGGCGGTGCAATTCCATCATTGGGAGAAATCCGCAATTGCCACATCAACGTCGGCACAGGCAAGGAACTCACCATCCGCCAACTGGCCGAACTGATAGTAAAGACAGTCGGGTTCACGGGCGAAATCGTGTTCGATGCATCGAAGCCCGACGGCACGATGCGTAAGCTCATCGATGTCAGCAAACTCCATTCCCT
>CAMYYX010000096.1 GCA_947303695.1 uncultured Prevotellaceae bacterium
AGAATACATGCCTGTCACGCATGGGGTCACGAGTTCGAGTCTCGTACGCACCGCAGAAAGAGGAAGAAATTCCTCTTTTTTTGTTATTGTTTTTTTTGAAGATTTGAAACAATTCACTTTTTACGAAAATAGAGTAGGAAGTGTTGATGAAATGTATAATTTTGTCAATATTTTTCGGTTTTCGTTACATTTGGGGACTATTTGTAAAAAAATTACGACTTAAATCAGATTTTTTTGTGAATAAATGTAAATGATTTGGAGTTTTTTATCTATCTTTGTACGTTTAAAAATGAGGATTATGTGTGGAGAATGACAAAACAACTAGTTAAGGGTTTGAGAAATTCATCCAAAGCTATAAAAGATAGGGTGTCATTTCTTCCTAATATAAAATAGGTGCATATGAAAATAGCAGTAGCTGGAACAGGATATGTGGGTTTATCGATAGCTACCCTTTTGGCACAACACAACGAAGTTGTGGCTGTGGATGTATTGCCCGACAAAGTTGAAAAAATCAACAAGAAAATTTCTCCTATCCAGGACGAATATATCGAAAAGTATTTTGCTGAGAAAGAGTTGAACTTGCGTGCAACGCTCGATGGGGCTGCTGCCTATAAGGATGCAGACTTTGTCGTGATAGCTGCACCAACGAACTATGACCCAGTGAAGAACTATTTCGATACATCACATGTGGAGGAAGTGATTGATCTGGTGTTGAGCGTGAATCCAGATGCAGTGATGGTAATCAAGAGTACCATTCCTGTGGGATATTCGCGTAGTCTTTATGTGAAATATGCACTCCAATTCCTTTATAAACCAGAACTGAAAGGTAAGAAGTTCAACCTGCTGTTCTCGCCAGAATTCCTGCGCGAGTCGAAAGCGTTGTACGACAACCTGTATCCCAGTCGCATCATCGTGGGCTATCCTAAGCTGATTAACATCGATGACAAGAACTTCACAGAAGAGAATGCCGCCATCACAGCCATCGGAAACCCAGATGCAGAGAAATTCGCACATCAGTTTGCTGCTTTACTGCAGGAGGGAGCGCTGAAAGAGAACATCGATACGTTGTTCATGGGAATGAAGGAAGCAGAGGCTGTGAAGTTGTTTGCAAACACATATCTGGCTCTGCGTGTGAGCTACTTCAACGAACTCGACACGTATGCCGAGGTGAAAGGTCTGGATACGAAGGCCATCATCAGCGGGGTAGGGCTTGATCCGAGAATCGGTACTCACTACAATAACCCTAGTTTTGGCTATGGAGGCTATTGTCTGCCAAAGGATACGAAGCAGTTGCTGGCCAACTATCAGGATGTGCCACAAGACATGATGACTGCTATCGTGCAGAGCAACCGTACACGCAAGGATTATATCGCTGATGCCGTCTTAAGGAAAGCGGGGTACTACAGCTATTCAGGTGATTGCCAATGGAATTCGGAGAAGGAGAGAAATTGTGTGATTGGTGTATTCCGTCTAACGATGAAGTCAAATTCCGACAACTTCCGCCAGAGTGCCATTCAAGGCATCATGAAGCGCATCAAAGCAAAGGGTGCAGAGGTGATTGTTTACGAACCAACGCTGAACGACGGCGATAGTTTCTTCGGATCGTTGGTGGTGAACGACCTCAAAACTTTCAAGGAAAGATCGCAAGCCATCATTGCAAACCGTTATGATACGTGTCTGGATGATGTAAAAGATAAGGTGTATACACGCGACATCTTTAGGAGAGACTAATTTTACCCCCCCCTACAGGTGTCTGTAGGTGGGTTTTTGATGTAAAAAGAACTGATTAAAGAACAGAAAAATTTAAGACAATATATGGGGATTATTCAAAGAGTGACAACGTGGTACTTCTCTAAGAACGCGCTACCTTATTGGTGTGTTTTGCTGCTCGATTGTGCGATTATCGTGTTTTCCGGAATGCTCGGCACTTATTTCGTACAAGGCGGAACGCCGTTACAAGGTGACGGATTCTGGCGTCATTTATTAGCAATAACATGCGCTTTGCCCTTCTTCATTATAGGCATGAGGGTATTCCGTACATACTCTGGTGTGCTTCGTTACTCATCGTTTGTCGATTTGGCACGTGTGGCAGGTGCGGTTGCAATTGGTTTGGTATGTAGCTTAATTCTTGATCTATTACTTCCTAAAGGTCTCTTGCCAGACCTCCGTATCAAGAGTATGTTGATTTCTAGTGCGATTGCTTTGATTCTGATGTGGGCTGAACGTATTATTGTAAAGAGTGTATTCGTCACCCTCCACAGAATCGACAATGCTCCTCATATTTATATTTATGGTGTACGTGAAGGTGGTATAGGATTGGCAAAGAGTATCCTGAATGAGAATCAGTCACAGTATTCGATAAAAGGATTTATCAGTGGCGACAACGAGATGGTGGGTAAGTACCTGCTGGGTATCAAGGTGTATGCAGCAACGTTAGATGTGGTGAAACAGATGGAAGCCGATGCTGTACGTGCAGTTCTTGTCAGCCCGTTGTTGAGCGAATCGTTCAGGGAACGTCAGGATTTGGTGGACGCAATCACAGATGCAGGTATCCGTATCATGATGATGCCTACAGCACAAAAGTGGGACGGAAAGTCTCAACTCAGCTATTCACAGTTGCAGGAGGTGGAGATTGAAGACCTGTTGCCTCGTGACGAGATTTCTGTCGATATGCAGGCCATCGGTGAATTGCTGGCAAACCGTGTCATTCTCATCACAGGTGCAGCGGGTAGTATCGGAAGTGAGATGGTACGCCAGATAGCACAGTTCAATCCTAAACATCTTATCCTGATTGATTCAGCAGAGACGCCTATGCACGATGTGCGTCTTTACATGAAGAATAATTTCCCGGATATTCAGTGCGACACCATCGTGTCAAGCATCACCCATCAGTCGCACATGGACTCAATCTTTGCAAAGAACCGTCCTGACTATGTGTTCCACGCAGCGGCTTACAAACATGTGCCAATGATGGAGGACAACCCAAGTGAAGCTGTTTTCAACAATGTGTTCGGTACACGAGTCATCGCCGATATGGCTGTGAAGTATGGCACAAAGAAGTTCGTGATGATCAGTACGGATAAAGCCGTCAATCCAACGAATGTCATGGGTTGCTCGAAGCGTATCTGTGAAATCTATTGTCAGGCACTCAACAATGCAATCGTTGAAGGTAAGGTTGAGGGTGTGACACAGTTCGTCACTACTCGCTTCGGAAATGTACTTGGTAGCAACGGAAGTGTCATTCCTCTCTTCAGAGAGCAGATCAAGAAAGGCGGTCCTGTTACTGTAACCCATCCTGATATCATCCGATTCTTCATGCTGATTCCTGAGGCTTGTAAGCTGGTGCTTGAGGCTGGTACAATGGGAAAAGGTGGTGAGATATTCGTGTTCGACATGGGTAAGCCTGTACGTATTGCCGACTTGGCGAAGCGTATGATTAAGTTGAGTGGTGCTAAAAACGTTGAAGTACAGTTCACAGGTCTGCGTGACGGAGAAAAGCTCTATGAAGAGGTATTGAACGATGCAGAAACCACCAAACCTACTGTTCACAAGAAAATTATGGTGGCATCTGTTCGCGAATATGCCTACGAAGAGGCGTTGGCCAACGAAACACGACTCTACGAAGTCAGCAGAAAATATGACGATATGGAGACGGTGAGAATCATGAAGGAAATTGTGCCTGAGTTCAAGAGCCGTCAGTCAAAGTATGAAGTTCTTGATGTGGAATCTGCTGAGAAAGAGGAGAAAGAGAAATCGAAAGAGAAATAATGGAGAATACTGACTCTCCGTAAAACATACACAACAAAATAAAATCATTGAACCTTTAACTTTAAAATTTCAATTATGAGAGTTGTAATTACAAAGAACTACGACGCAATGTCTAAGTGGGCTGCCCACTTCGTCGCAAAGAAAATCTTGGATGCTAATCCAACAGCTGAGAAACCATTTAAGTTAGGATGTCCTACAGGCTCATCTCCACTGGGTATGTATAAGGAACTGATTCGTCTGAACAAAGCAGGTGTGATTTCTTTCAAGAACGTCATCACATTCAACATGGACGAATATGTAGGTCTGCCAGAAGAACATCCAGAGAGCTATCACAGCTTTATGTGGAATAACTTCTTCAACCACATTGATATCAAGAAGGAGAATGTACATATCTTGAACGGTAATGCTCCAGATCTCCTCGCAGAGTGTGCTCACTACGAGCAGATGATTGAGGAAGCTGGTGGTATCGACCTCTTCATGGGTGGTATTGGTCCTGATGGACATATTGCGTTCAACGAGCCAGGTAGTAGCTTGACCAGCAAGACTCGTGTAAAGACGCTGACTACAAACACACTTCAGGCCAACAGCCGTTTCTTTGATAACGATATCAACAAGGTGCCAAAGCAGGCTCTGACTGTAGGTGTTGGTACGGTAATGGCTGCAAAGGAAATCCTGATTATGTGTAATGGTCACCAAAAGGCTCGCGCTTTGAAGCACGCTATCGAGAACGGTGTGAACCACATGTGGACCGTAAGTATGTTGCAGATGCACCAGCACGGAAACATCGTTTGTGATGAAGAATGCTGCTGCGACCTCAACGTATCAACTTATCAGTACTTCACTGACAAGCAACGTATCGAAGGACTCGTAGAACATTACATCGATATGTTCTAATCATCAATTTGTTGTAATACCATTTTGAAACATATAATTTTATTCATATTATTTTGCATTACAGGAGTTTTATCGGCACAAGATAGCGTGTCGATAAAACTTCCTTTATTTCAATACATGCAGAAGAAAAACATCCTGAACCATTTGGATGTTTCTGCAACCGTGGGGTCGACTGGATTGGGTTTCGATTTTGCGATGCCGATAGGTGAGTATGTTCAGATTCGAACGGGTGCTGCATTCTTCCCGCATATCAAGCTGAAGATGACCTATGGATTGGAGATGACGGGCGACAACACGGAGACAGAAGGCACCACCAGTTTTGAGAAGGCTGCTCGTGTACTGAAAGAGACCACAGGTCGTGAGGTGAAAAACGAGGTGTCGATGTGGGCTATGCCCAAATACAACAATTTCAAGTTCCTGGTCGATGTCTTCCCTTTCAAAGATAAGCGTTGGCATCTTACTGCAGGATTCTATATTGGTAACACCAACTTTGCTACAGCTTACAACCGTACGGAGGACATGTCAAACCTTCTGAGCGTGAATCTATATAACCATATCGTTGACCGAATCAATGAGGGTGGAGATATCTTCACTTGGGAAGGCGAGGCCGTTCAGATTCCTGAGCCGTTAGTGGCATCTGTGAAACGTAACGGCTATATCGGTGTTCCTTTCGGTGTCTTAAAAAATGACGTGGAAAAGGACGGACAGGTCATCTATCATAAAGGAGAGACCTACTATGTGATGCCTGGAAAGGATAATATGATTCACACGGAGGGTTATATCAATAAATTCAAACCATACATCGGTTTCGGTTATGGTGGCCATCTGTTTAAGGGTAGCGACACGATGATTTCGTTCGATGCCGGTATGATGTTCTGGGGTGGCAGTCCGAAACTGGTGACGCACGACGGAGTGGACCTCGTGCACGATCTGCCTAAAATCCGCGGTCAGGTAGGTAGCACTGTTGAGTTTGTCAAAGCCTTCACGGTGTTCCCTGTCATCAACCTCCGTCTGACACAGCGCATATTCTAAATTCAAACGATGGACAGCAAGAAGAAAGTATTCGTAAGTGGCTGCTATGACTTGTTGCACAGCGGTCATGTGGAGTTCTTCCGTCAGGCAGCTCAGTATGGCGACCTGTACGTGGGTATCGGCTCAGATGAAACCATCCTTCATTACAAGAATCACAAGACTGTTTATTCTGAACAGGAACGTCTGTTTATGGTGAAGAGCATCCGTTATGTAAAGGATGCTTTCATCAATCAGGGGCATGGCGTGATGGATTTCCTGCCGACGCTGGACATCGTGAAGCCGGATATTCTGGTTGTTAACAGTGATGGCGGAAGCGAGGAGAAACGTAGGGTCTGTGAGGAGCGCGGTATGGAATATGTGGTTCTTCAGCGTGATCCGCACGAGGGACTTGCAGCGCGGAGCAGCACAGAACTGAAGAAGAGTCCGTGTCAGCTGCCTACGCGACTTGATATCGCGGGCACTTGGATCGATCAGCCTTATGTCAGCTGCCACGCACCCGGATGGGCCATTACGATTTCGCTGGAACCTTCGTTCGAAATCCGTGAGCGATGCGGCCTTTCCACCTCGACGCGCAATATTATTAAAAGCATCTGGCCCTATCAGCTTCCGAATATGGACCCTGAGACATTGGCGCGGCTCGTGTTCTGTTTCGAGAATCATCCGGAGCGTGAAGACGGTATCATCAGCGGTGCACAAGACGCAATCGGCATCTGTGTTCCCGGTCTTTGTCGCCATTATTATGATAACCACTTCTGGCCGTTGCGCATTGAGACCTGCGAGGACGAGACTGTATTGCAGTGGTTGGAGAGCCATCTTTGCATGATTCCCATGGAGCCTCG
>CAMYYX010000097.1 GCA_947303695.1 uncultured Prevotellaceae bacterium
GCGTATAGGCATAGAGTTGGTCGAGGATGGCATCACTTCCGTTCATCATCTGCTGGTATTGGGCAAACGGGACAGATTCGGCCTTGATGAGCTCCATCTTGTCTGGATACTTCGCCAGCACATCCTGGGCGGCTTTCAACATGATATCCGTACCTTTATAGACAGAACGACTTCTGTTGATACCGATGAAGATGCGTACTTTCGACGGAATCGCCGATGAAATGGAGATATTTTGGGGACAACGGATGGGGAATGGGATAAATGTAGTCTTCTTGGGAAGAGCAGGATGATAGCAAGCCCAATATTCGTAAAGGCCGGTGATGATGCCGTCACATGTTTCTGCAATATGCTTGTTGAGTCTTTCTTTCTCGGTTCCTATCCAGTCTTTCTGCTCCTTCAGCGATTCTGGATCAGTACGTACTTTGTCGCCAAAATTGAAATCGCTATATCTCAGGACCTTCTTTACGCTACAATAGTATACCCAGAACCAATCCATTCCGTACGCTCCGAGAAACACTTTCTTGTTGTGCTTGCGCAGATAGTTGTAGAAGTAGAACAGACGTTCGGCTTTCAATTCAAAGAACATTGGATTGATGAGTTGAACCACATCATATCCTTTCATCTTAGGCAGCAGTTTCCATAGTCGGAACATCAAGGCGATACCTCCCAGTTTACCTGGACGTCGTGATACATCAATATCACGCGGATAGTTCTTCCAGAAGTCACCATTCGAGATAACGGTTACCTCGTGTCCCAATTTCCGCAAACCTTCAGCCAAGGTGGCGTGTACGTTGCTATATTCTCCTATGAGTAGTATCTTCATCGTTCTTTCTTCATTAAGGGTATCATCAATAACAGCATCTTCCGTCCTAAGGAGCTGTTGGTCAGACGACGGAAACGAACATATTTGGGCGTGTAAGCTTCGTCAGGCAGCGGGAAGAGTTGTTCGCCACGCAGGTCGTCAAGCTTGTTGTCTAAGATATCACCAGACTTCGTCAGCCGAATCACGTTATAGATGTAATCCATCGTGAGTTGAGCCACACGTCGCTGAAGGGCATCCTGTTTCTCTTTTGGGAGTGTCTCAGCAAGATGATGTAGTCGTGAGATGACTGCACGGGTATCTGACAGACGCTTGTCACTCTTGTCTGTCTGTTGGGTAGCAGAACGCTCATGCTGTCGATAGAAGTATGCTTTGGCATCTGTCACAAGAACCGATTCTGCTTGAAGCAGCAGCTTGGATGTAAACTCCTCGTCTTCTCCATAGCTGACACCTTGGGTGAATTGGCAATCCTGACTGATTGTCTTGCGAAACAGATACCCACAGGTTGAGCCATGAATGTTGCGGCTGCTCATGACCCTTGTGCCACTCATCGGTTCCTCGTCTTTATAGACGTGCGATGACGATGAGGCAGTCGTGAAATCGAACATGAGCATATCTGCAGGGGTGTTCCGTATGAGCTCAATGCAATGAGAATAAGGCTCTTTTATCAATTTGTCGTCAGCATCTACAAACTGGATGTATTCACCTTTCGCTTCTTGCATTCCGATGTTACGTGCCACACTCACTCCTTCATTCTCTTTGCGGATATATCGGATATCGTCTGTGTAGGTTTGCAATTTATCTTCTACACTACACGCTGAACCATCGTCCACAATGATGATTTCCCGTTCCTGAGGTTGCAATGGTAGCGAAAGAATGCTGCCGATGCACTCTTTGAGCATGCCTTCAGGCAGATTATAATATGGAATTATAAAGCTGATGGAGATCATATGATTCGTTTTAACTTGCATAGGACGTTGATGCCGAATGTGTTAAGGATGAATACTTTGATTTTTTCATGTGTAGTCGAAGCAACACTGAAAGGTAGTTTCCTGTTGGGGAGCCTTGGTGGAGTGTGCAGACGTTTGCATACATCCAATTGGATGTTCAGGGTGTGCAGGTAATACGTTGCTGCATCTTTGTCATCCCATGAAATCCGCAACAATTGAGCATCTGTGAGGTGGGCATGAAGCAATTGCTGCAAATCCTCGCCTGATGCCTGTACCGTGATGCCTTCCGTGTTCCAACAATAATAATACAACCCTTGGGAGATGGTCATGATGACAGGATCGTGTTTCAGTAACTGAGGGATCGTCCATACATCTTCGAACTTATAGCCCTTGGGGAATTCAACGTTGTGAAAGAGGTAACGGCGGAACACTTTATTGCAAGCATACGAGTGGGTGTAAGCCTTCCCTTCCAACCAATAGGTGCGTGAATCAGGATAGACCATATCGCTGAAACGAAGCTCCTGCTGACTTGAATGTCCTGCATGCACCACAATGGGGTATTCTAAGATTTCCACATCGTCTTCTTCCGCAGCCGCTTTCATCACCTGTTCATAGGTGTCCTGATGGATGTAGTCGTCGCTATCGACAAACGTAACAAACTCCCCTTGTGCCATCTTGATGCCTGCATTACGGGCATCGCTCAGCCCTCCGTTTTCTTTGTGAATGACTTTGATGCGATTGTCTTTTTCCGCATAATCATCGCAAATGGCTCCGCAGTTGTCAGGCGAACCATCATCAACCAGTATCAGCTCCCAATCCGTAAAGGTCTGTGAAACGATGCTGTCGACACACCGCTGAAGTGTGTTGGCCACGTGATAAACAGGTACGATGATAGATAGTTTCATGTTGCAAAGATAATAAAAGTTTAGCGGTTAGCGGTTAGCGGTTGGCGGTTTTTTCAAATAATTATGAATTCTGCATTATGAATTATGAATTTTTTCGTAACTTTGCACGGAATTTGCTAAAGCAAAATCGTAAAATAGTCAATAGTCTAATAGTAAATAAAATGATGACAGCAAAAGAGATACGTGAATCGTACAAGAAGTTTTTTGAGTCAAAAGAGCACCTCATCGTGCCTTCTGCTCCGATGGTAGTGAAGGACGACCCAACCCTTATGTTTACCAATGCAGGTATGAACCAGTTCAAGGATATCATCCTGGGTAACGTGCAACCAAAGAGCCGTCGTATGGCCGACTCGCAGAAATGTCTGCGTGTGAGCGGAAAGCACAACGACTTGGAGGAAGTAGGTCACGACACCTATCACCACACGATGTTCGAGATGTTGGGCAACTGGTCGTTTGGCGACTATTTCAAGAAGGAAGCCATCAGTTGGGCGTGGGAGTATATCGTCGATGTCCTGAAAATCAATCCTGCCGACCTCTATGCGACCGTCTTTGAAGGTTCGCCTGAGGAAGGATTGGAGCGTGACAATGAGGCTGCAGCCATCTGGGAGCAGTTCCTGCCAAAAGACCATATCATCAATGGTAACAAGCACGATAACTTCTGGGAAATGGGCGATACAGGCCCTTGTGGACCTTGTTCCGAACTTCATGTCGATTCCCGTCCTGCTGAGGAGAAAGCCAAGTTGCCTGGACGCGAACTGGTGAATAAAGACCATCCACAGGTCATCGAGATATGGAACTTAGTGTTCATGCAGTACAACCGTAAGGCAGACGGCTCACTTGAACCGCTGCCAGCAAAGGTCATCGATACCGGTATGGGATTCGAGCGTTTGGTTCGTACCCTCCAAGGCAAGACTTCCAACTACGATACCGATGTGTTCCAGCCACTCATCAAAGTGATTGGCGATATGGCAGGAAAACGTTATGGTGAGGATGAGAAGACCGATGTGGCTATGCGTGTGGTGGCTGACCACCTCCGTGCTATCGCTTTCTCAATCGCTGACGGACAGCTGCCAAGCAACGCAAAAGCTGGTTATGTCATCCGTCGTATCCTCCGTCGTGCTGTTCGTTATGGTTATACGTTCCTCGACCAGAAAGAGGCGTTCATCTATAAACTCGTGCCAACGCTGATTGCTGAGATGGGCGAGGCATTCCCTGAGATTGCTGCTCAAAAAGAACTCATCATGAAGGTGATGAAGGAAGAGGAAGATGCTTTCCTGCGTACGCTGGCTAATGGTATCAAACTGCTGACCGACGTGATGGACGAGGTGAAGGCTGCTGGCAAGACCGTCATTCCTGGCGAGGAGGCATTCAAGCTGTTCGATACCTTCGGCTTCCCACTCGACCTCACAGAGTTGATCTGTCGTGAGAATGATATGACGGTCGATGAGGCAGGCTTCAATACAGAGATGCAGAAGCAGAAAGAACGTGCTCGTAATGCAGCTCAGGTAGAGATGGGCGACTGGACAACACTCGCAGAAGGCGAAAGCCAGTTTGTGGGTTACGACTATACAGAATACACTTGCCACATCCTCAAGTATCGTGAGGTGAAGCAGAAGAAGGGTGTGGTTTACGAGGTGGTACTCGACCAGACTCCGTTCTATGCTGAGATGGGTGGTGAAGTAGGTGATACGGGTGTGCTCGTCAACGAAAACGAGACCATCAATGTGGTAGATACGAAGAAGGAGAACGGTCAGTCCATCCATATCGTCGATAAGCTGCCACAGGATGCATCAGCCGAATTTATGGCTTGTGTCGATGTTGAGCGTCGTCGTGCCATCGAGGCCAACCACACATGTACTCACCTCCTCGATGAGGCCTTGCGTGAGGTACTTGGAACCCATGTAGAGCAGAAAGGTTCGTTGGTGACAGCCGATTCGCTCCGTTTCGATTTCTCACACTTCGAGAAGGTTACTCCAGAGCAGTTGCGCGAGGTAGAACATATCGTCAACGAGAAGATTCGTGCCAACATCCCACTCGAGGAATTCCGCGATACACCAATCGAGGAAGCTAAGAAACTGGGTGCTATTGCTCTCTTCGGCGAGAAGTATGGTGACAAGGTTCGTGTTGTGAAGTTCGGCACCAGCGTAGAGTTCTGTGGTGGATGTCATGCTCAGGCTACAGGTCAGTTGGGTATGGTTCGCATCATTTCGGAAAGTAGTATTGCTGCAGGTGTGCGTCGTATTGAGGCTATCACAGGTAAGAAAGTTGAGGAGATGCTCGATAAGGCTCAGGACTTTATGGCTGACCTTCGTGGCTTGCTCAACAATGCTCCAGACCTCATGACGACCATTCAGAAAGCGATTGCGGATAATAAGGAACTTCAAGCTCAGGTTGATGAGTTCAAGGCTCAGAAGGCGATGGAGTTCAAGAAATCGCTTATTGAACAGGCAAAGACCATCAATGGCGTGAAAGTCATCTGTGGTGTTATTCCTGCCGATCCACAGAATGTGAAAGATATGGTGTTCCAGCTTCGCACACAGTTCCCAGAACAGCTGCTTGTAGCTATTGCATGTGCTCCTGCAGGCAAACCAACTCTCACTGTAGGTCTCTCAGACGACCTTGTGAAGGCAGGTAAGAATGCGGGTCAGCTGGTTCGTGAAGCTGCCAAGTTGATGCAAGGCGGTGGTGGTGGTCAGCCACATTTCGCAACAGCAGGAGGTAAGAATCCTGATGGCATGAAGGCCGCAGTGGATAAAGTGATAGAATTAGCCAACCTATAAGGCCTCATTGGCCCCATAAGCCCCATAAAATCTTCAACGATATGAAAAAAATCCTTTTACTTCTTTTGCTTTGCCTGCCGCTGATGGTGCAGGCTCAGAAACCAGACAAGAACTTCCACATCTTCCTCTGCTTCGGGCAGTCGAATATGGAAGCTGGTGCACGTCCTGCCGAACAGGACAGAGACTTCAACGACCCACGGTTCCAGTTCCTCGCAGCAGTCAATATGCCGCGTACTCAGCGTGAGATGGGCCATTGGTACACAGCCATTCCGCCTATCTGTCGCGAGGGTAACAACATGGGACCTGTCGACTTCTTTGGCCGTAAGATGATTGAGCAAATCGATGACCGCTACCGCATTGGTGTCATCAATGTGTCTGTGGCTGGTGCCAAGATGGAACTTTGGGATAAGGACGATTATAAGGAGTATATCGACAACGAGCGCGACTGGATGAAAAACATCGTGAATCAGTACGATGGCAATCCTTACCAACGACTCGTTGATATGGCTCGCATTGCCCAGAAGGATGGTGTCATCAAGGGCATCCTCATCCATCAGGGTGAGTCGAACTCTGACGATCAGAAGTGGCCTGAGCGTGTGAAGAAGATCTACAACGACCTCTGCAAGGACCTTGGACTCAATCCCAAGGATGTGCCTTTGTTGGCTGGTGAATTGAAGCATCAGGAGCAGGGTGGTGTGTGCTGGCGATTCAATGTGGACATCCTGCCCAATCTGCCCAAGACGTTGCCTAACTCCTACATTATCTCGGCAAAGGATTGCGAGGGTACAGACGACCAGTTCCATTTCAGTACCGAAGGTATGCGTACGCTTGGCTACCGTTATGCTGAGCAGATGCTGAAACTGCA
>CAMYYX010000098.1 GCA_947303695.1 uncultured Prevotellaceae bacterium
TGCCGAGTAGTATCAGCAAAGCTGTGCTTTTCAGTAATTTGGAGAGTATATCCTTCATATTTCTAATTTATGATTGTACATCCTTCAAATCCTAAACTGAGGGCCAGGGAGTTGAGGAGCGTTTGGGCGTTGTTCCTGATTTCGTGGCCTACGAGTTCCTGAAAATCTTCTTTCATCACAGCTTCGTAGGCTTGGGTGCGGATTTTCTCAATGGTCTCATGACCTACATCGTCACGTAACCCTGTGGAGATACACACCACTTGGTCGTAATCCACATTCGAATCATACCCCGAATCGATAATCTTCGCTTCTGGCAGGGTGACTTCAATGATGTGAAGGCTGTCGTTCACTTTCACGTTTTCAAGCGTCATTTCGCGCAGATCATAGCCATATTTAATCTTGATTTCAACTGGTACGATACATTTGCGGTCGCCATATTTCCATGTTGATGGGTCGGTGATGGACACATGCTCATGGAGACTGCTATCATAATAGGCAATCTTACGAATGGTCACTTCGGTCACCACCAAATCTGCTTCCTGCTTTATCGTCGACAAAATGGTTGCAGGTGTGGGGTGCTGAACCTCACTTCCCTTGTTGAGAAACCAGCAAATGCTGATGATTGTGAGGAGGCAAATGACTGCTGTCAGAAAGATGATTGATCGTTTGTTCATGAACTTATTTGCACTTTTATGATGCAAAAATACAAAAAGTTTAGCGTTTAGTGTTTAGCGTTTAGCGTTTTTTTCTTTTTTCATGATTCTCTATTCACTTTTTTCGTATCTTTGCGCTGTATGATGGACTAAAAAGACGTGTTTTTGACAACAAAGACAATAAATCTGTATATCATACGTTTATTGTAGCATGAAGTGGTTCGAACGCATAAAGAATGTAAAACTATTGCTGATTATCGTGGCAATCATCATTGCCATCGCTTCGTTGTTGACTTCCAAGTACTTGATTGATGATTTGAAGAAGGAGGAGTTGAACAAGATGGAGGTCTGGGCGGAAGCGATGCGTTCGTTGAACCAGGCTGACGAGAATACCGACATCAATCTGGTGTTGAAAGTGCTGAATGGCAATAACACCATTCCTGTAGTCGTTCTCGATAAAGATGGCGATGTGCAGACCTCACGAAATCTGGGCAAGGCGTTTAAGGCTGACGAAGACTCGATTCCTGAGATCAAGCAAATGGCAAAAGGAATGAAGCAAGCAGGTCAGACCATTCGTATTGACCTCGATGAGGCTGACGACTACATCGAAATCTGCTATGACGAATCGCTCATGCTGAAGCGTCTGGCTGTCTATCCTTATATACAATTAGGAGTTGTGGTCATCTTTGTCTTGGTAGCGCTCTTTGCTTTGTTTGCATCGATGAAAGCCGAGCAGAATAAGGTGTGGGTAGGACTCTCGAAGGAGACGGCTCATCAGCTGGGCACACCTATATCGTCTTTGACCGCATGGACAGAGGTGCTTCGCGAAACCTATCCTGATGATGAGATGTTGCCTGAGATGGAGAAAGATGTGCGACGCTTGGAACGTATCGCTGAACGTTTCTCCAAGATTGGTTCTATTCCTGAACCCAAGGAGGTGGATGTGAAGAGTGTCATCAGTCGAGTGATTGAGTATATGGCTCGTCGAACATCCAACAAGGTGATCATTCAAACACACTTCCCAGAACAACGTGTTGAGGCGAAAATGGTTGCTTCGCTTTTTGAGTGGGTGTTGGAGAACCTATGCAAGAATGCGGTAGATGCGATGAATGGAACAGGACGTATCGACCTCTACCTGCAGGATTGGGGCGATATGATTGTGTTGGAGGTTGCCGATACCGGTAAGGGTATGCCTAAGAGTCATTTCAATTCTGTCTTCAAGCCCGGATTTACCACGAAAGCTCGTGGATGGGGACTTGGACTTTCATTAGCAAAACGTATCGTTGAGGAGTATCACAAGGGCAAGATATTCGTCAAGTCTTCTGAGGTGGGGAAGGGTACTACTTTCCGCATCGAATTGCCCAAAGGCCTGCAAACGTCAGTAATCCGTTAAACATCAGCATCTCGTAGCCGAACTTGTAGCCGGTCAGCCTGAAGGTGACTTCATCGATTGCGTAGCAGATAATAGGTGAGGCGATTGCTACGTAGGGCACCCATTTCTCTTTCACCTTCCATTTGGTCATCATGCCAAATGCAAACAATCCCAGAAGTGGTCCGTAGGTATAGCTGACGAGCGTATAAATCAGGTCCATCACGCTTCCGCTACCTAAGGCATTAAAGGCCAATGTGCATAGCAGGAAGGCAATCATCATAAAAAGGTGTACACGTTTTCTGGTTTTCTCATCCTTTTCTTGCTGCAGGATGTCCACACAGTAGGTTGTGGTAAGGGCGGTCATCGATGAGTCCGCACTTGAAAAGGCACTCGCAACGATACCGATTCCAAAACAAATCATCGCCACTTGCCCTATTGTGCCCGACATCACGATGTCTGCCAGCAAGGCATCTCCTTTGGCAGGAACCTCCATTCCCAACTGACCATAAAGCATCAGCAGTAGGATGCCTAACCCTAAGAATAACAGGTTGATGGGGACGAACATCACACCATAGGTACACATGTCTTTCTGCGCATCCTTTAGCGTCTTGCAGGTCAGGTTCTTCTGCATCATATCCTGGTCCAGTCCCGTCATCACAATCACCACGAACACGCCGCTTAGGAACTGCTTCCAGAAGTTCTGTTTCGAAGCCCAGTCGCCAAACTCGAATAATTGTGCGTGAGGGTCGTTCCATACGGCTGTAACCGCTTCTGCGGCCGTGAGGTCCAGCATCGAGCACACTTTCACCATGATGATGCAGAGCGCCAGAATCAGGATGAAGGTCTGCAACGCATCAGTCCATACCAAAGTGCGGATTCCGCTACGGCGTGTGTAAATCCATATAAACACCAGGGTGATGATGGCTGTAACGGTATAGGGGATGCCGTAATGGTCGGCTATGCAGGTTTGCAGAATCTGCACCACTACGTAGAACTTCGCTGCAGCACCCAGTAGTTTGGAGATGATGAAGAACCACGATCCCGTCTTGTAACTGGTTGTGCCAAATCGATGGTTCAAATAGGTGTAGATGGATGTAAGGTTGTATTTGTAGTAGAGGGGAAGCAATACAAACGCTACGATGATGTATCCCACAATAAAACCCAGACACATCTGTAGGTAAGTCATGTTGGTCGTCATCACCCATCCTGGGACACCAATGAAGGTCAGTCCGCTGATGGATGCTCCAATCATTCCGAACGCTACAAGTGGCCAGGGCGATTTGCGTTCTCCACGAAAGAATGCCTCATTGCTGCCCTTACCCGTCAAACGGGACACAATCAGCAACACAGCGAAATATATCAGTAGACCAATTAACATCAATTATGCATTATGAATTGAATGAAGGAACTCCACGCACGCATCGTGCTCATTCGGAATCTCCCCGTCCAGAATGGCCTCCTTCATGGCATTCTTCAGGATGCCTACCTCACGACTTGGTGGCAGGTTGAACATCTGCATGATTTCATCGCCATCTACAGCGAACTTCATGTTGCGGATGCGGTCTTTCTCTTCGATGGCTACAAGCTTCTCTTTCACCAATGCAAAGTTCTGACGGAATTGTTTCTTGCGTTCCTCGTTCTTTGACGTGATGTCGGCATTACACAGCAGCATCAGGTCATCGATGTCGTCCCCAGCTTCGAACAACAGGCGTCGTACGGCCGAGTCAGTCACCTCATCGTCAGCGATAGCAATAGGTCGCATGTGCAGACCTACCAGCTTCTCCACATACTTCATCTTCTCGTTCATCGGCAGCTTCATCCTGCGGAATATCGGAGCCACCATCTTCTCACCGATGTAGTTATGGTTGTGGAACGTCCATCCCTGCACATTATCCCACCGCTTGCTCTTCGGTTTCCCGATATCGTGGAGCAAGGCTGCCCATCTCAACCATAATATATGTTCCTTCTCATCCGGCCATCTCTCGTCTGCATTCCTGCACTCCTGCACTCCTGTCACTTTCGCTACATTATCCAATACCTCTAATGTGTGGTAGAAATTGTCCTTGTGGGCACGTCCGTTCCGAGTTTCCACCCCTTCCAGCGCATACAGTTCGGGGAAGATGATTTCCAACAGTCCGCAACGTTCCAGGTCGATGAAACCTTTCGAAGGAGTAGGCGAGAGGATGATTTTGTTCAGTTCCTCTGCAATTCGTTCGCCCGATATGATGCGGATGCGTTCCTTATTGCGCTCGAGTGCTTCGAAGGTCTCGTCCTCAATGAAGAAATTCAGCTGAGTGGCAAACCTGATGCAACGCATCATCCTCAGCGGGTCGTCGCTGAAGGTGATGTCCGGGTCGAGTGGGGTAGCGATGATGCCATCCTCCAAGTCGTACAGTCCGTCGAAGGGGTCCACCAACTCACCAAACCTATTCCCATTCAGACACAACGCCATCGCGTTGATGGTGAAGTCCCTGCGGTTCTGGTCGTCCTCAATCGTACCGTTCTCCACCACAGGCTTCCTCGAATCGTGGCTATAACTCTCTTTCCGAGCACCCACGAATTCAATCTCGAGCTCTTGAACTCCTTGAACACCTTGAACTCTTTGAACTTTTATCTGCGCTGTTCCAAAGTTCTTGAAAACAGACAAATGAGCACCTTTCCCCAGCTTCCGTTTCACCGCTTCAGCCATCATGCAACCAATCGGCCCTCTCTCTTGAACCTTTTGAACTTCTTGAACCCCTTGAACTCCCTCCCTTTTAGGGGGAGCAATCACTACCACATCTATATCGTTGCTTGGCCGTTCTAGGAACAGGTCGCGCACATATCCACCAATCACATAACACTCCAGTCCGAGTTCGTCAGCCGTCTCAGAAATCAAATGAAATATGTCTTTATCGAGGGCTTGCCTCAACTCTTCGTCAGTCAGTAACTTCATAACTTTTGCAAAGTTACGAAAAGTTTCGCTTCGCGCAAAATGCTACGCTTCGAAAAAACAAATACATTGGTTATTTGGCTCAGCTTAAACGCATTTTTGTAAGTTTCATGGCCTACTTTAGCCATACCGTTCCCATACTATAGGCATACTATAGCTTTACAGAATCCGTTTAAATCTCCCTTAAAGATAGACTAGGAGATCTCCCTTGGTACTCCCTTGGTACCCTAGCGGTATCTAGGCGGTACCTCCTCGGTACCCTAGAGTTGGTATAGAGTTGGTATAGACTTGGTATAGAGTTGGTATAGGGTCGTTCGTGGTTTGCATTTGATGAGGCTTTTGATAGTATCTTTACTTAGTAAAGATAGTTTTTATGGATGATGGGTTGTTTTTCCTATATATGATGTGGCAACTAAGAAGTCCCGACCTGCTGGTGCAAGCCGGGACTTGTTGGTATATATAGTAGGAGAGATTGTGATTAGAGGTAGCGGAGGATGTGACGTGCGGACGTTACGTTGGCATCGTAGCGAACAATCACTTCACGGGTGCGTGGACTCCATCCGGCTTCCATTACGCCTCTCATACGCTCTACCTTAGCTACAACCTTGCGGTGTGAGTCGTGACGACCTAACTTGATGACGCAGGTACGCATGTCGGGACGATAGATTGGATGGTGAGGTGCACCGATGCGTGGATCGCGCATGTCTACTCTTGGACCGTGAGGATCGCGCATGTCTGGTCTTGGACCGTGAGGATCATGCATGTCTGGTCTTGGACCGTGAGGATCATGCATGTCTGGTCTTGGGCCATGAGGGTCGCGCACGTCTGCTCTTGGACCATGAACATCCTTTCTGCCTTTATCAACTACAACGACATTGTCGCGCTTGCCGTTAGGATTTTTCTTGCCATTTCCTGCCATGGCTGGCATAGCGATTGTGATGGCCATCATGATGATGAGTGCGATCACTTTGTTCATTGTCTTCATAATCTTCACGTTTTAATTGGTTCAACATTTGGTTATCGAACAGACGCCTATGTTCTGGTTCGCGGTGCAAAGGTAGTGTGTTCTGAAGAGATGAAGAAATGAAAATACCTATTTGTCGGCACCCCTTTTCCTAAAGATACAGGGGAATTTCCCCCTATTTGTTTGGTGGGTATTGATACAAGTGTCTGTGAGCAGGTTTTTTAACTCAGCCTTCGCTCATAGGGAATCCAAAGCCAGAAGGTGCTGACG
>CAMYYX010000099.1 GCA_947303695.1 uncultured Prevotellaceae bacterium
CAATCCATTCCACCATTGGTGGCATATTGCGACTTCGTTCGTATGTACAGCTTGAAGGCGAGGGTCTCACGGCTGCTACAGGTGATTGTCCGAATCCGCTGTTTGCACCCGCCACAGTGAAAGATCCGCTGGTGTCGAAGTCAATAGGTACTGCTCCAAAAGCCAGTGTGAAGAAGGTATATGAGTATGACTTGCAGACTGAAGCCGGTAAGGACTATCATGTTGGATTGATAGGAACAGGCATAGAAGAACTCGATGTAGATAAGGATCATCTGGGAGTGATGCGTACCAGCTATTATGATGTGAGCGGAAGAGCCGTCTCGCAAGAGGCCAAGGGCATCATCATAGAGCGACAAACTCACTACGATGGTACTGTCGTCAATCGGAAGATATTTGTGAAGTAACAAAAACAGCCGCTCCAATCGGGGCGGCTGTTTGTTTGATGGTACCTGTGTGTCTTACAACTTGATGGTCAGCATCGTGAATGAGTAAGGAGGTAATTCAAGGTTCATCTTCTTGCTCACCTTGACATCCTCAACTACTGGAGCAATCGGCTGCTGGTCGAAGTTGTTCTCATCTCCAGGATTTCCTGAGAGGGTGGTCTTCTTAGCAGCTGGTTTCAGGGTCTTGAAGCGTGAGAGGTCGATTGCAGCAGTCTTCTTGTCTGCTGTGTCGTTACAGATCTTCACAAAGAGTTCACGCGTCTTCACATTCAACACCACTGACTGCTCGTTGAGCTTCTCTGTTGCGTCTTTGATGGTTACACAGTCGCCATAGTAGTACTGTCCTGCTGACTGACCGAACATCTGCTGAACATAGTAGCTGCAAGTGAGGAACGGACGCTCGTTATCGAAATAGATGAGGTCTGGGTTCCAGTTGGTTGCGTTCTTGCGAGCGAAGAGAGGAGCATAGGATGTCATGCAAACGACATCACCGTTACGTTCTACATGCAACAGATAGAGTGCCTCAGCCAATGCGTCCTGCAGCTTCTTGTCCTTTGCTGCATACTCGCCCAAGTAAACCTTGGTCTTGCGGTCACGAGGGTAGTTGTCGTACTGACGTGTATTCATGAAATACTCTTTCTGCTCGTAGTAGTGCTCGTCCATGATTGGCATACCTGTCTCAACGGCCAGTTTCCAACCTGCCTCATAGTCACCATTACCTGGGTGTGAACCAGGACCTGCGGTACCTACAATCACAATTTCAGGATGTGCCTTTGTCACCTTATTATATATATACTTGAATCGTTCGATGAATTCAGGTGAAATCTTCTCCTCGTTTCCAAGTCCGAGATATTTCAGGTTGAATGGCTTTGGATGACCTGCATCAGCACGCACCTTACCCCACTTGGTGTTCACATCGCCGTTGGCCCATTCGATGAGGTCAAGTGCCTCGTCGACCCATTCATCCATTTCACTCATAGGAACAACATCCTGAGCCTGGCCACGCATGTTCCAACCTCCGTTGGCTCCCTGACAGCTAACGCCACACGGAAGGATAGGCAGTGGATCCATGCCTAAGTCTTCGCAGAACTGGAAGTACTCGAAGTAACCCAGTCCAACTGACTGATGGTAGCCCCATGTGTTCTTCTGCTGCTTACGTGTTTCCTTCGGACCTACTGTGGTCTTCCAACGATAGGTGTTCCAGAATCCGTCACCACCACCATGAACCACACATCCACCTGGGAAGCGCATGAACTTAGGTTTCAAATCGGCTAATGCCTGTGCGAGATCTTTACGGAGACCGTGACCCATGTATGTGTCCTGTGGCATGAGTGACACCATATCAACGTCCATATCGCCTACGGTCAGGCAGAGAATCTGGAGGGAAGCGTTAGGAGCATCTTCGGTAGCTGTGATGGTAGCTGAGAACTTGTTCCAAGAGCTGTTGCCCACGGTGAACTCTACTTCGCCAAGGGATTTTTGCTGGTTCCAGCCCGAAGAGACAGTGAGCACCACGCGTACTTTCTTTGCGTCACCCTTGATGTTGCGGAAGAAGGCAGAGAAGTCGTATGCTGCACCTTTCTTGACGTTGATGCCGTCGAAGCCGTTGTTAGAGATACCGAAGCCTGTCCATCCGTTGTAGTCGTAGTACTGCTTTGCACGTTCGGTGTGCAGACGCATATAGTTGGGGTTGTTGGGATGGATAGGGTTGAGCTGCATAGGTTGCATGTAACCCGTAGAGTGACCTGGACGAACCATACGCCAAGCGGTACCTGGTCCCCATCCGTCGCGTTCTACAGGGCTGAACTCGAACGAACCGTTCTGAATCAATTCAGCATAGAGACCTCCGTCGGCTGACGAGCTGATGTCTTCGAAGAATATACCGATGAGTTCGTCACTGATTGCTTTGCCGCCAGCTGGTGCTGTCATTGCTTTTTGAGCCGAGAGGCTCAATGTGGAAGCAATCATCATTGCTCCCAATGTAAGTAGCTGTTTCATTTGTTTTGTTTGTTTTTGTTTTGTTTTATATAATGTTAATTCTTAACTCTTCACTCGTCATCGTCGTTCCAGTGTCCCTGCAGACGTCCCATGGTATAGTCTTTATCATGAGACTTATAGTGGGTTTTCTGATCCAGATAATCGTACGTGTAGATATATTCTGTCTCTGACTCTGTTGCATCAAACCAATCCAACACAGGGCTGTTAGTCGTGAGACCAGAGATGACGATGCTACCTACGTTTTTGCTATAACCACTTCCTTTGATGCTATAAGAGACATCAGAGGTTGTATTACCGCTTTGGTTGACCTCCCAATCGCCATCGATTCCCCAATCCATACGAACCTCATCGTCTTTCGCCTCGTAGTTGTACGAAGAAAGTACGTATCGCCAACCATCATTGTTGCGCTCACCATTGATGCGCTCACCGGTTAACATAGTTATTGCGGTTACAGGATCGGACATATCGAATGTATATACACCACCTTCAACTACGAGGGACAGATTGGCATGTCCCTCATCGTCCATGGTGAAGCCCATCACGATAGGCAGCTTGTCCTGTTCAGTCTTAGGATGTGCCTCGCCATTCACCCAGTGGTTGTGGTCGTAAGTGCCTTCCAGTTCACCCTCGAAAATGATATCTGCATCCAAGTCGGATATATCAGGATTTGGTCCCCATTGATAAATGTAAATGGTGAATTGTTTCGTTTTTCCGTTGGGGTAGTAAGCTTTTAGTGTGATGGTTGATGAGCGTTCTTCGTCGGTTTCGTCAGCTTTGATGGTAATCGTGTTGTCGGTCGTAGATACATCCAACCACCATGCTGGTACATCGGTGATAAACCAAGTCACCCCTTCGGGTACATATACGTCGATGGTAAAGCTACCTCCTTCGGGTTCGAACTCTATGTCGTCTGTGGAGAGTGCGAACGTTTCTTCGGCTTTAGTGACAAACTTGATTGGTTTGCTCATGTAGCGTCCACCTGAGGCAGAAGCAGAGGAGAGATAGGCATAAACCTCGTATTGGGAGTCTGGTTCCAGATTGTCGATGAGCATCGGAGGGAGATTGAAAGCGCTTACTTCTTGTTTTCCGTCAGGTTCTACAAGGATGTAGCCCATGTCGATGATGGAGCCTTCTGGGTAGATTTCCTTATAGCTGCCGCTGATGACGGCTGAGGTCGCCTTGATGTCCGTCACTTTCACCTCTACATGGTATGCCTGCTCATGAATGATATCCGGCTCAGGCACACTCTTTATGATGTCTTTCTTGCGCCAGACGTACTCAACGACCTGTTTGGCCTCTTCTTCAGGAACAGCAAAACCGAACGTGTTGTGTAAGTTCTTTTTGAAGGTATCCGTAAAGTCAGACCAAGTCATATCGATATCGACACGATTGACCACAATACCCAGGAGGGTGGATATCGTTTCCAATCTTTTGTCCTTTTTAGCGATTGCATCAACGACGGCCTCTGTACCATAATCAATCGCCAGTTCACTTCCCGTCACACCCAAAGAGTAGCCTCGAAATGCATTCGCAGCTCCATGGAACAACTTTGAAATATAATCAGTGGCTAATGAGGGTTTCATTCCTGGTTTATCATAGCCGAGTCCCTTTTCTGTCACTTCATACACGGTCGATAGGTTTGAATTTCCGTCTGACATATAGTCGAACATATCGGCAAACTGATTGTAGATTCCTTGCATGGTTGGGTCACGGCGGAGGGTTGATTGTCTGAGTGGTGCAGCGTGTTGAAATCTCATACAAACACAGCACGAATCAGGGCGGATCGACAATGTTTCCCAATCGACCTCATAAGAGCCGACTGCATATTGGTCTTCCGTCTCTTGGTAGTAGACGATGTGGTCGTCCATCGTGTCAGTCGTGGGGTCATGAGTAGCCATGCAGAATCCTTGACGTGTAGGGCAGATGATGTAAGTGGTGTAGTTGATGAAGTCGTACAACAGGAATACCGTCTCTCCGTTTCCGTTAACGAATGCAGAGATGGCTCCGTCCTTCGATACGATGTCAGCGAACGATGTCTGGTCAGTCCATTGATCTGCATTAGTAGTAAGACATAGTGTATTTGGTGTAGCAACCCCTCCTTCAACCTTTAGAATCAGTTGGGTGAGTGTCTTGAGGTCTTCCTCGTCTATGGTTGCATCACTATTTACATCTGCTTGTAAGTCATGAAAGCGCAAGGAAGGCTTGCCCATAAGGTATGCGTTCAGTTCGACGACGTCTGCAGCATTGATTTTCCCATCAGCATTCACATCCCCCTTCACAACCTCCTGTGCGTTTGTTGTGAGCGGACACAGCGCCAAGAGGATAAGGGCTAATATATTATATATAATGAGTCGTTTCATGGCATTATTTCTTTATGATTTTCTTACCGTTCTTGATAAACACACCCTTGTCAGCATGCTGTACCCTTTGTCCCATTAGGTTGTAGGTATTGGCTTCAGCATCGTCAGCTTGCAGATCGTGAATGCTTGTATCATTTGTCATTGAGACAGTGAATGAAGCCTGGGGGAACCCGTATGTCCAGTAATTGTCAGTGGCGACAAAACCCAAGACAGATGAGCCGTATTCCTGATCTGTGAAGTCTGTAACGAGGGTTCCGGTTGCATTCCCGTTCGTGATGTCGGTAGCAGCCTGGAGGGTGATAGTGAGTAAAACCCCTTTGCTTCCAAAGCTTTCGTTCGTTTGGTTAAATCCTAAAACACGATAGCTGTGAGCTTTGTGGTTTGCTATCAACAGTTGATAGTCCGACCCCTTCGCGCGCTCGGAGTTGTAGGTTGCTATGTATTGTCCGTCTTCAGCTGAAGTGGCAATACTGATACCTTCAGGCAACAGGAGGTCGAATACAAATGCATTGTAAGACGGCCCTTCGTCTGAAAGAGTGATGTTAAGCGTAGCTGTCTGCCCTGCTTGAATAGATACGTCAGATGCCGTCAGCACGTTATCAGCGAAACAATGAACACTGATAGCCATGAGGAGAAAAGATGGTAGTAGATTCTTTATTTTCATACGACATGTAGTTTTTGGGTTGCTATCAAGTTTAAATGACTACGTAGTACCGTGCACCATATTTTTGCCAAGGCAAAGTACCAAAGTACTTTTCGTGTGGTGCAGATTTCGTTGGCAAAGATAGGAAAAAGTTGGGAATTTCGCAATAAGACAATGCATAAAACTTTGAAAAAACAGTAGAATCGGTTGAACTTAGCCTCCTTTTCTCGTTTTGAACCTTTGAGACAATCCTATGAAACGGGCTTGTTTTGACTATTGGCAAAAATAACGGTTTTTGGGCTATTTTATACGATTTTTCTTGTGTGTCCGACTACACAAATTGACTATGGTCAACAAAACTCACTTTTTTGAATAAAATACATAGAATTATTTTCTCTGTTTTGAAAATGTCCGTAACTTTGCATCGTCAAAAGGAAAACAGGGGTTTTCTAGGACACCAAAAAGAACGAACATAGGTTTTAGTTAAAGATATAAAGGTTTATTGTTAATAAGGATATCAATAGGTATTAAGTAAGGTAATTTTTTAGTAAGTATTAGTTATTGGTAAAAGATTGTAAAAAGGATTTGATTAGGTATTAATTTTAAGGTTAGTAATGACGAAGAGGCACTAGTGATAGTCCCTCTTTTGTGTTTTT
>CAMYYX010000100.1 GCA_947303695.1 uncultured Prevotellaceae bacterium
ACTCGCGACCCCAACCTTGGCAAGGTTGTGCTCTACCAACTGAGCTATTTCCGCAATTGTGCAAATCTAATTTATTGTGCCCAGAACAGGACTCGAACCTGCACGGCTCTCACCACTCGCACCTGAAACGAGCGCGTCTACCATTCCGCCACCTGGGCCCTTTTCAAGGCGTTTTTGATGCTCTTCCGCCGAATTGCGACTGCAAAGGTAGTACTTTTCCTAAAACTGACAAAACTTTTTTCGTTTTTTTTTAAGAAAAGACAATAAATAATTACTTTCTTTACTTCCATATACCCAAATAAATTCCAAATTATGACTCAGAATCATAAAAAATGCTTAACTTTGCAGTTCAAAACATAGAAGTTTAATAGAACATAGGACGAGAAACATAAAGATTTAACAATATTATGCCGTCAATATCAGTACGAGGCACTGAAATGCCTTCATCACCAATTCGTAAGTTGGCACCACTTGCTGAGGATGCCAAGAAACGTGGAATCCATGTGTATCATTTAAACATCGGTCAGCCCGATCTGCCTACACCACAGATTGCGCTTGATGCCATGAAGAACATAGATCGTAAGATATTGGAATACAGCCCAAGCCAAGGTTACAGAAGCTATCGTGAGAAATTGGTGGGCTATTACGATAAGTTCAACATCAAACTCACTGCTGATGATATTATTATTACAAGTGGAGGTTCCGAAGCCGTGTTGTTCGCGTTTCTGTCTTGCCTGAATCCTGGTGATGAAATCATCGTTCCTGAACCTGCATATGCAAACTATATGGCATTTGCTATTTCTGCCGGAGCCGTGATTCGTACCATTGCAACGACGATTGAAGAGGGTTTCTCTCTGCCGAAGGTGGAGAAGTTTGAGGAGTTGATTAACGAGCGTACTCGTGCCATCCTTATTTGTAACCCTAATAATCCGACGGGTTATCTGTACACACGTCGCGAGATGAACCAAATTCGTGATCTTGTTAAGAAATACGATCTTTACCTGTTCTCGGATGAAGTTTACCGCGAATTCATCTATACGGGCAGCCCATATATCTCTGCCTGTCATTTGGAAGGAATCGAGAACAATGTGGTGCTGATTGACTCTGTGTCAAAGCGTTACAGCGAGTGTGGAATTCGTATTGGAGCTTTGATTACAAAGAATGTGGAAGTGCGTAAGGCCGTCATGAAGTTCTGTCAAGCTCGTCTCAGCCCGCCATTGATTGGTCAGGTCATTGCAGAGGCATCGCTTGATGTGCCAGAGAGTTATACCCGTGATGTTTATGATGAGTACGTAGAGCGTCGTAAATGTTTGATTGACGGACTTAACCGCATTCCAGGAGTCTATTCGCCAATCCCGATGGGTGCATTCTATACTGTCGCAAAACTTCCTGTCGATGATAGCGAGAAGTTTTGTGCATGGTGTCTTTCTGAGTTTAATTATGAGGGCGAGACTGTCATGATGGCTCCTGCTGCCGGATTCTATACCACTCCAGGTGCAGGACGTAACGAGGTGCGTATTGCCTATGTCCTGAAGAAAGAGGACCTTGTACGTGCATTGGTCGTCTTGAGGAAAGCGATAGAAGCATATCCTGGTAGGGTTGATAGTTGAGCGGTTAGTGGTTGGCCCAATCAAACGACTATACTACTAAACAAATAAACTATTTTGAGTTTCGAACGATTCATAGCAAAGCGTATTTATGCCCAAACCGACGAGAAACGACAGATTTCCCGTCCAGCCATTCGTATTGCTTTGATTGGTATCATCATCGGTATGGCTGTGATGATTGTCAGCATCGCTGTCGTGATGGGTTTCAAGCATGAAGTGGGTTCGAAGGTGGTCGGTTTTGGCTCACATCTCCAAGTACTCAGTCTTACGCAGGGTGACGACTACGAGTTGCTGCCTGTGCTGACGACGGATAGTCTTGAACAGGTCATCCGAAAACAACCGTTGGTGACCGATGTGCAGCGCTTCGTTACGAAGATGGGAATGCTCAAGACTCAGGATGATTTCCGTGGCATTCAGTTTAAGGGTGTTGATGGTGGTTATGATATGTCTTTCTTCCGTCAATATCTCAAACAAGGCGAGATTCCTCGTTTCAGTTCCAAGGAAGCTACAAACCAGTTGTTGGTGTCGCAGCGCATTGCGTCCGATCTCCACATCCAGACAGGTGATAAGGTTTTTGCTTATTTCGTCAACGAGAACGGGATGCGTGCTCGTCGTTTCACCGTGTGCGGCATTTATGAGACCCACCTTTCGGAGTACGATCGTAATGTGGTCATCACTGATATCTATACCATCCGCAGGCTGAACAATTGGGAGCCTGACATGTCAACAGGATTTGAGATCACCATCAGCGACTTCGACCGTTTGGACGATGTGACAGAAGCACTTGGTAATAAGATAAATAAGGTGTACGATAAGAACGGTTGTCTGTATGGCGTGTTCAACATCCGTCAGTTGGCTCCTCATATCTTCTCTTGGTTAGGCGTACTCGACATGAATGTCATCATGATTCTTGTCCTGATGATCTGCATCGCGTCGTTTACTGTGATGTCGGGTTTGCTGATTGTCATGCTGGAACGTATCAATATGATTGGCATCCTCAAATCATTGGGCGCAACCAACTATTCTGTACGACAGATCTTCATCAACTTCTCAGTTATGCTCGTAGGTCGTGGTATGCTATGGGGAAATATCATCGGATTGGCACTTTGTTTCCTGCAGAGCCAGTTCCATATTGTCAGCCTCGATCCATCTATTTACTATCTCGATGCCGTCCCTATCCGATTCGATTGGCTTCTTTTCCTTTTGGTGAATGCCATTACGCTCATCATTTCTTTCTTCGTCATCTTCGGCTCATCCTATTTGATGAGCGTCAGTCGCCCGGCACAAACCATGAGGTTTGAATAAGTAAGAGTTCCGCTTTTTCCCATAGGAGGGAAAGATCGTTCCCCCTAAGGGGAAAACTTTTTCCCACGTAGGGGAATCAAACGTTCCCTTGGGACAGAAACACGATCTCGTCACTTAATGATCGATGCGGGCATCAAGCGATGTGCTGTAGCATGTGTTGTTTTTCAGCGTTGCTTTGCCTATATAGAATCCATAGTCGTCATTCGGTTGTTGTGCTTGCAAGCCGAGGAACAAATGCTCTGTCGTTTGAGACGGTTGATAGGTCATGATAAATTCTGTGATGCCTGATTGTGGTACTGTCAGACGTGGCGAGTAACCGTAGCTGTTTTGGAGGTTAAAGACTTTGGAGAACGAAATGGTGGCTGTGGTCACATCATCGACAGATGTTCCGACATAGGCAGTAAATTCACCTTTTGGCAGACCTTTCACAGCGAACTGAAGGATAGGTGGGCAGTTGAACTTACTGAACCGGTTTGTCGCTGCGTCGTAGGTGTCGCTTCGCACTTCAAGTGCTGTATCGATGATTCTGTTGATACCGCCACTGCCTTGAATTAAGCCCATACTGTAGTTGTAGGAATAGATGTTCGCTGAGGTGGTGTTGAAGAATCCTTCGGCCATTGTCGCAGGCACCAAGTGTGCCTCTACGCGGCTTTCGGCAAGGTAGGCACTACTGTTGAATGGGTTGTCCATCGATGGCTGTCCTCCTTTATATATATATAAGGTGCCGCTGAACTGTGCCGAGCGTTTGTCCTCGCTCAGTGACTCCGATACCATACTGAGGAAGCCCGTCATGCGGTAGATGGGGTCAGACTTCGGGATGGCGAAGATGTAGAGGTGGTCATCGGGATGTAACTCTGGGCTGATAACCCCATCGGTTGATGAGCCTACACAAGTGATGTTCAAGTCGTAGTCGATGTCCACCGATACAGCGATTTCGCGCGATACAGGTTGCGGAACAACGACGTTCGAATCACGTGTCCAAGTCCAGTCGGGGTCGATGTGGTTGTTCTCGCACGATGTCAGCACGAGAGCTGAGATGACGAGAAGTAGTGTCAGTGAGTTTTTCATGATGGTAAAGTTATAAGAATAGGCACGTCCGCATAACCGTAACGTGCCTATATGTTTATTTCGTATTATTTCCAGTCTGCAATCCAAGACTTCCAGTCAACGTCCTTGAACATTGGAGCATTGGCCACGTCGGTCTTCACGTCCTTGCCCATGAGGAAGCGGTCGATGAAGGCTTCAAGGTATGGATACTCTGCTTCGGGAAGTTGGCAGTGTCCGTGTCCGCCACTGATGCTATAGCCTACGCGGTCAGCGATGCCGAATGTCTTCCATACTTCCTTCGCAGCGTTGATAGAGACGTAACCGCTTTCGTCGGCAAGCCACTTATAATCTGTGTTGCCGAAGTAGAGCAATGCACGTGGGCATACCAATGCAGCGAGTTCATGGTGGTCAACAGGCATGCGGGCAATCTTTTCCTGCGCATAGTCGGTCTTGATGTTGGCGAAGAACCATGAGTCGTTGGTGTTGAAACTACGTTCTACCTCGCCCAGATTTTCGCTGTAGCGCCATGATGCAACACCACCGCCACCTGGCTCATGAGCGATGACAAGGGCAATGCGCTCGTCGAATGCACCGCAATAGAGTGCGCACTTACCTGCCCATGAACAGCCTGAGATGGCCAAATGCTTGGTGTCGATCTTTGACTTGCTTGGGCCTAACTGCTGAAGGCCGTCGATGATGCGCGATACGCACCAGCCCCAGAAGCAGTATGAACCGTTAGCTTCGAGTTCGGGATAGAGTTTGTTGATTGGCTCTGTACCACGCTTCTGTGTGTGCTGAGTTACGGCAAATACATCGATGTTGACGATGGCACAGCCGCGACCTGTGAAGAAACGGGTTGGCAGTGTGTTTGATACGCCGAGTAATGCTGGGCATGGATACTTCGCCTCTTTCGGATATTGGATTTGAGCCGTTAATACCAGTTCCTGACCATTGTGCTTCACCGTCACCTTCAACTGCTTACGTTCACCGATGGTCTCATCAGGCTGACCGCCGCCGAAACCGCCACCGAAACCACCGAAGCCACCTCCGAAGCCACCGAAGCCACCACCAGGGCGCTGTCCACCAGCTGGTGCTGGAGCTTGGTCTTCGATCGTTGCTTTCAAATTGCCAGCTTCCAATACAGGTCGCATACCAATTTCGTACTGCTGGAACAATTGCATAATTTCATAGCGATGCTGTTCCCAGTCCTTGAAGTCGGTCGAGCGCTTGCCGTTCTGGAACTTGAATGGGTCGGGCAGTTTCTCAATCAGTGGCAACTGATCGGGCTTCACCACGTCCTTCATCTTAAACTCTTTACCTGAATACTCTTTCTCATAAACATAAGGAATCTGCGCTTGTGCCATCATGACACTAGCAAGCATAGCTGTTAAAAAAATAGTTCTTTTCATGTCGGTATTAATTGTTAGACGTGCAAAGATACAAATTATTTACTATTTGACAATTTACTATCTACTATTTTTTCAGTTTTTCTAAACTCTAACCTCCAAACTCTAAACTTTTTTGTATCTTTGCACTACAAAATTACTGAAACATGAGAAAATCATCCTTTGCAATCAGCATCGCGGCCATTTGTCTGTTCATCGGCTGCTCGGGTAACAAGACCGCACCAACATCTCAAGACACAATTGCTGTCAGTCCAGTATCTACGACAGCCATCAACGATATGGCGGAGTACAATCTTGAAGGACAAGTTGAAGTCGAGGGCGTGAAATACGACTACGAGTTTGCTTTTCGCAACGTAACAGACCTACCTGTCGTAACCACCTCAGAGGGCTATCGTTATCACGACAATGAGGTGCTGCTCATCATCAGTCGAGGAAAGGAGACGTTGTATGAGCATACATTCACCAAAGAATCCTTCCAATCGCTCATCCCGGCTGTGGATTACAAGCGCTCTGTTTTAGCTGGTTTCAATTTCAACTATATGCAGCAGGACAAGCACGACCGTTTCTACTTCATTGCCGTCGTAGGCGACCCCGATGAGACTAGCGACATCAGCTACTCCGTTGTCATTGC
>CAMYYX010000101.1 GCA_947303695.1 uncultured Prevotellaceae bacterium
AAGATGGAACGGTATCGGATTTCAAAGTCGTTCGTTCACTCCACAAAGACTGTGATGAAGAAGCCGTTCGAGTACTCAAAACAATGCCAAAGTGGAAACCTGGTAGGGAACGGGGGAAACCTGTACGTGTAAAGTACATGGTACCTGTGCAGTTTTAATGTATATACAACAAAATGTGATTGCAACCATCACGAACGCAATAGCTGGCAGCGTATTTTCCCATCAAATTATTTGTTAATTTGATAGTTTTTTGTACCTTTGCAGCCAAATTCAAAAAAGAGAACGAATTATGGCACAGAAACCATCTATTCCAAAGGGTACACGCGACTTCTCACCTGTTGAGATGGCGAAGCGTAACTACATATTCAACACAATCAAAGAGGTATATGCCCTCTATGGGTTCCAACAGATAGAAACGCCTGCAATGGAAAACCTGTCAACCCTGATGGGTAAGTACGGCGAAGAAGGCGACAAGCTACTGTTTAAGATTCAGAACTCAGGCGACTACTTCAAAGAACTGACGGACGAAGAACTGCTGAGCCGTAACGCTACGAAGCTGGCAAGTAAGTTCTGCGAAAAGGGTCTGCGATATGACCTTACCGTACCTTTTGCACGCTATGTAGTGATGCATCGTGAGGAATTGGCGTTACCTTTCAAGCGCTATCAGATTCAACCCGTATGGCGTGCCGACCGTCCTCAGAAAGGGCGCTATCGTGAGTTCTATCAGTGTGACGCAGACGTCGTTGGTTCGGATTCGCTGCTGAACGAAGTGGAACTGATGCAGATTGTCGATACGGTGTTCTCGAAGTTCGGCGTAAGGGTATGTATCAAAATCAACAACCGTAAGATTCTGACCGGAATCGCAGAAATGATCGGTCAGGCAGATAAGATTGTAGACATCACGGTAGCCATCGATAAATTGGACAAAATCGGTATCGAAAACGTGAATGCCGAACTGGCAGAAGACGGAATTCCGGCCGATTCCATCGAAAAACTGCAACCCATCATCAACCTCACAGGTACGAATGCAGAGAAGCTGCAGACGATGCGCGAGGTGCTGAAAGACAGCGAGACAGGATTGAAAGGTATCGAAGAAACGGAGTTCATCCTGAACACCCTTGCAAATCTCGGTTTGAAGAACGAGGTGGAACTCGACCTCACGCTGGCTCGCGGATTGAACTACTACACAGGAGCCATCTTCGAAGTAAAGGCACTGGATGTACAGATCGGTAGTATCACAGGTGGAGGACGTTACGACAACCTCACAGGTATCTTCGGTATGCCAGGTCTTTCAGGAGTAGGTATCTCGTTTGGTGCCGACCGCATCTTTGATGTGCTCAACCAGCTCGACCTCTATCCAAAGGAAGCCGTGAACGCTACCCAGGTGCTTTTCGTGAACTTCGGTGAAAAGGAGGCACAATACAGCCTTCCTATCATCGCTGAGCTCAGAAAAGCTGGTATCCGTTCAGAGATCTATCCTGACTCTACGAAGATGAAGAAGCAGATGAGCTATGCCAACGCAAAGGAGATTCCGTTTGTGGCCATCATCGGAGAGACGGAGATGCAAGAAGGAAAGGTAATGGTAAAAAATATGACCACAGGCGAACAACAACCTGTGGCCAAAGAAGATATCGTATCCTATATTAAGGGCTGATTATTTCTCAAACAGTTTGAGGTCGATGCAGTCGCCCATCACCTGATAACCGTTTGCATTCGGATGCAACCAGTCGTTCTCGAAGAGGAAGGCTGGATTGAGGCGGTCGGGTTGTTGAGGATCGCGTGTAGCAGCATCGAAATCAATCACACCATCGTACTCGCCAGAGTTGCGAATCCATTCGTTCACTTGCTGACGGCCCTTCTCGCGTGATTCATTATAGTAGTTGTTGCCCTTGAATGGCATGATGGTAGCACCATATATCTTAATGCCCTTCTCATGAGCTTTCTTAATCATCGTCTTGAACGACTCGATGAGTTGCTTGGCAGTCTCTTCACCATTCCATGAACCACCAAGGTCGTTTACACCTTCGAACACAATCGCATATTTGACACCTTCCTGGTTGATGACATCACGATCAAATCGGCTATTTGCTGTAGGACCTAATCCGCCACGAAGGACACAATTGCCACCCAATCCCAGGTTGAGTACGCTGAGGTTCTTGGTCTTCTTGTTAGCAAGCAGACGCTTCGAGAGGTTATCTGTCCAACGGTTCTGATGGTTTGTGGTGGTTCCACGTCCGTCTGTGATGGAGTTTCCGATGACAGCAATCGAACCGAATTTCTTTCCAGCATTCACAATCAGACTATTGATGTAGCACCAATGAGTCGTTTCGACTGCCTTACTGAAATCGTTGGTGTTTCCTTCTGCGATATATGAAGAGGTGCGAGAGCATGGATGGCCACTTACATCAGTCTTCGAAGCCTTTCCGAAATGGATGGTGATAGCGACATCCATTCGAGGGGTCAAACGGAACTTAACAGGGTCGGAAACAACGATTTCGCCCGGTTTCATCGTAATTCCCTTCGCACCACCAAAGGTAAGAGCAGTAGTGGTTGACTCGTCAATAGCAGCACTTTCACCCTGAGTGAGGGCTTTCGCTATCTCAACTCCGATAATCTCAGTCTCTTCGGTGTTGTACTGATTCGACAATTTCAGGGAGACCATTTTGCCTCCGAATGATACTTCCACAATCTGTCTCAGCGAATTTCCTTCAAGATAAGGAGCAGGTGGAAGGTTGTGGGGTTCTACTTTCTGAATAGCGGTGGTCCAAGTCACCACTTGTCCGTTTTTGTTCTGAGCCGACACACTGAAAATGGTCGATAACAGGATGGCGGAAAATAAGATGATTCTTTTCATGTTGTAAATGGGGTTTGATTGACGGCACAAAGTTACAAAATAATTAATAATTGATAATTGATAATTGATAATATTTAAAGACTTTGGTGTTTTTTGAGGTCAAAATGTGGAGTTTATGAGGTTTATGTTACATATTTTCAAATTATTTCATCAAATGTAACATCAAAAAAACGAAAAAACTCTTATCTTTGCAAACTAAAACTTATTAAAAGAGAAATTAAAGAAGAAATTATGTATTTATTAGGTTATGACATAGGTACTTCATCAGTCAAAGCTTCACTGGTGAATATCGAAACAGGAGTGTGCGAGGCATCGACTTTCTACCCAGAGACTGAGGCTAAGATTATTGCCAAGAAAGCAGGTTGGGCAGAGCAGGAGCCAGAAGACTGGTGGAACAGCTTGAAAGAGGCCACAAAGGTGCTGAAACAGCAAAATGCGACAGCACTGGCTAACGTGAAAGCTATCGGTATCAGCTATCAGATGCACGGATTGGTATGTGTGGATAAGGACAAGAAAGCCCTTCGTCCAAGTATCATTTGGTGTGACGGACGTGCTGTTCCTTATGGCAACAAGGCATTCGAAGGCATCGGTAGCGAGCAGTGCCTGAGTCATTTGCTCAACTCACCAGGTAACTTCACAGCTGCAAAGTTGGCTTGGGTGAAGGAAAACGAGCCTGAACTCTTCGCAAAGATTTACAAGATTATGCTTCCTGGCGATTTCATCGCTATGAAACTGAGCGGAGGCGTTATCAATACAACCATTTCAGGTCTTTCAGAAGGTATGTTCTGGGACTTCAAGGAGAACTGCGTCAGCAAGGACGTGATGAACTTCTATGGTTTCAGCAACGACCTCATCCCTGAGATTGTTCCTACCTTTGCCATTCAGTCAACCGTATGCAAAGAGGTAGCTGAGACACTGGGCATCCCTGTAGGCACTCCAGTTGCTTATCGTGGTGGTGACCAGCCAAACAATGCACTCTCGCTCAACGTGATGAAACCAGGCGAGATTGCCGCTACAGGTGGTACATCAGGTGTTGTATACGGAGTACTTGGTGAAGTGAACTACGACAAACTCTCACGTGTGAACACATTTGCTCACGTCAACCACAACCAACCAGATACACGTCTGGGCGTATTGCTCTGTATCAATGGTACAGGTATCCTCAATGCATGGATGCGTCGTAACGTAGCTCCAGAAGGCATCAGCTATTCCGGTATGAACGAGCTGGCAGACGAAGTGCCAATCGGTAGCGAAGGTCTGAGCATCATCCCATTCGGAAACGGTGCAGAGCGTCTGCTGCAGAACCGCGAAATCGGTTGTAGCATCCACGGATTGAACTTCAACATCCACAAGAAAGCCCACTTGTTACGTGCCGCTCAGGAAGGTATCGTCTTCTCATTTGCCTATGGTATGGAAATCATGAAGGCAATGGGTATGGAGATCAAGACCATCAAGGCAGGACACGCCAACATGTTCCTTAACCCAATGTTCCGTCGCACACTGGCTTCAGTAACAGGTGCCAACATCGAACTCTATGAGACCGATGGTGCAGCAGGTGCAGCAAAGGGTGCAGGTATCGGAGCAGGCATCTACAAGGACAGCGATGCAGCATTTGCAACTTTGAAACATCATTCAACAGAAACTCCTGATACAGCCAATAAAGATGCTTACATGGCAGCTTATAACCGCTGGAAAGAGATTTTGGAGAAACAATAAACATACACACAATACTAACTTTTAATTTTTAAATTATGGCAAAAGAATTTTTCCCTGGCATCAAGAAGATCCAGTTCGAAGGAAAGGATTCAAAGAATCCTATGGCGTTCCACTATTATGACGCTAACAAAGTTATTATGGGTAAGAAGATGAGCGAATGGCTTCGCTTCGCAATGGCTTGGTGGCACACTCTCTGTGCAGAAGGTGGCGACCAGTTCGGTGGTGGAACAAAGACATTCCCTTGGAATCAGGGTGCTAACGCACTTGAGATTGCAAAGAATAAGGCAGATGCTGGTTTCGAAATCATGGAGAAACTGGGTATCGAATATTTCTGCTTCCACGATGTAGACCTCGTTAGCGAAGGTGCTTCAGTAGAAGAGTATGAAGCAAACATGAAGGCTATCGTTGCTTACCTGAAGGAGAAGATGGCAGGATCAGGCAAGAAGTTGCTTTGGTCAACTGCTAACGTATTCGGTAACAAGCGTTACATGAACGGTGCAAGCACTAACCCAGACTTCGACGTTGTAGCTCGCGCTATCGTACAGATCAAGAACGCTATCGACGCAGGTATCGCTCTTGGCGCTGAGAACTATGTATTCTGGGGCGGTCGTGAAGGTTACATGAGCCTCTTGAACACAGACCAGAAGCGTGAGAAGGAACATATGGCTACTATGCTCGGTATGGCTCGCGACTATGCTCGTAGCAAGGGCTTCAAGGGTACATTCCTCATTGAGCCAAAGCCAATGGAACCATCAAAGCACCAGTATGATGTTGACACAGAGACAGTTATCGGTTTCTTGAAGGCACACGGTCTTGACAAGGACTTCAAGGTTAATATCGAGGTGAACCACGCTACACTCGCAGGTCACACTTTCGAGCACGAACTTGCATGTGCAGTTGACGCTGGTATGCTCGGTTCTATCGACGCTAACCGCGGTGACTACCAGAACGGATGGGATACTGACCAGTTCCCAATCGACAACTATGAGCTCACTCAGGCATGGATGGAAATCATCCGTGGTGGTGGTCTCGGAACAGGTGGTACAAACTTCGACGCTAAGACTCGTCGTAACTCTACCGACCTTGAGGACATCTTCATCGCACACATCGCTGGTATGGACGCAATGGCTCGCGCTCTTGAGTGTGCAGCTAAGTTGCTCGAAGAGTCTCCATACAAGAAGATGAAGGCAGAACGCTATGCTTCATTCGATAGCGGTATGGGTAAGAAGTTCGAAGAAGGTAAGCTCACTTTCGAAGAAGTATACGAATACGGAAAGAAGGTTGGCGAGCCTAAGGCAACTTCAGGCAAGCAGGAACTCTACGAGGCAATCGTAGCTATGTATGCTTAATCATCCTGTTTGAGATTCAAATCCCAGGATAAAACCAAGGGTGCGTCGGATATCCTGATGCACCC
>CAMYYX010000102.1 GCA_947303695.1 uncultured Prevotellaceae bacterium
CATAGGCTCCAACAGCAGATTCCCTACAGTCAGCTCAGGCAGTTGCTCCATCGTCAGATCCTTGTAACGTTCGTTCGACATCACAATGATGTTCTCCTTATTAATAAAACGCGCGGATCGCTTATACGTCGCCTGTAGCAGCGTCTCTCCCGTGCCTAAGATATCAAGAAACTGCTTCGGCATTTCCTGACGGCTCGCAGGCCAGAGTCGTGTGCCGATTCCGCCTGCAAGGATGACGCAGAAATAGTTCTTTGGCAAAAATTGTTCCATGTTGATAAGATTATTGTCTCACTAAGTATTTCTTGCCGTTCTGGATATAGACGCCGCTCAGCAATGGCATTTGATCAGCGTTGTACTTCCGTCCCGTAAGGTCGTAGATGACATCCATTCCCGGCTCATCGTTCGTGATGTCGTTAATGGCCTGAGCATCGTTCGACTTGGCAGTGATACTGATTTCCGAAGCCGATGCCCATGCGTTGTTGTTTACTTCCGACTTAGCAATGAGTTTCAAGTAACGTCCTTCGACAGGTTTCTTCAGTGTTGCCACCTGCTGAGCCGTAGTCTTCGAGAACGAACCCGTTGCTACTGCACTACCGAAGTCGTTCACATTCTTGCTGATGTAAATCTCATACTCCTTAATCATACCGTTCTCATTACCATCCGTACGTGCAGTATAAAGCACGGAAGTGACGAGATAGTTCTTCGCCATATCAATCACGATGGTGTGTGGATGTGTTGGAGTACCACCGTTGTACTGCGTATGCCAGAAGGTTGACGGATTGTTGTCGATGGCATAGCTGGCAGGATTGCCGCCTTCCTGACTCGAAACGCTATGGATTTTCCACGTTGAGCGGTTGATAAACATCTGGAACTCATACGTTGAAACCGGACTTTTGAAGTATCCGTCGGCCGTACAATATGCAGTTACCGTTCCGCCGTTTGGCAGGCTCACCGTTGAGGTATACTGCTGATACTTGCCGCCGTCAACACTGTAATAGATGGTTGCATTCTGTGTAGCGGTCTTCATAGTGATACGTCCGTTCGTCGCCTGCGTACACTCTACAGGCTGGCAAATCGGCATATCCACACGGGCACGTTCTGCCATTGCTTCTGCTGTCAACTTTTCACCAATCGGCATAATGAAGAAGCGGAACTTTGTGTCGGAAGAGTAGAGTTCATATTTCTGCAGCACATCAGGACCGCAACTTGCGTTACCCAGTCCACGAGTACGGGCATCGAGATTCACGACGGTCGTACCAGTCTTCTTGAACTGATAGGGGTGGTTCGCACGTGAGTTACGATTGGTATAGTTGTCTTCCGGACGCCAGTGGAGAGCTGAAGCTGCCATGAGGTCAGGTGCTACGAACATCGCACCGATGCCGTCAGCATTCGTCAGCGCCATCCATCTCACCTCCTGTTTAGTACCATGTTCCTGTGGCTTCACATATTCCACGTACTGATCCGTAACAGTACTCTCGTAAATATCGGGGAAGCAAGCCTCCTTGCGGTCTACGTAGCTATCCCAAGGTCCACGGCCGAACCATGTAAGCTGTTCCATCTTACTTGGCATTTCGAGTTTGAAACCGATACGTGGCAAGACGGCGTTCTGGTCGGCTGGATTGATGTCGGCATTCACCATGATGGTTCCGTCGGCACATACCTTGAAGTCGAGTTGTAGGTCAAGTTTATGTGAGGTGGTCGATGTCCACATGCTCTTCATGCTGAGGTCGACAGTCTGGCCGTCATCGCTCTTCGTTACAGTCGTTTCCTTGCCTTTACCTGTGAAGGCTGTCAGACCCAAATCGTCCCAACTGCCAGCACGGCGTCCATCGTTGTCGGTCGGCAGACGGAACAAGTTTGGCTTCAGCGGCTGGCTCACGATGGCCTGCCCTTTATACGTGTAGCGGAGTAGGGTACCTTGTGATTTTGAGAATACCGCTGTGAAATTGCTGTTCGAGATGGTAGCGGTAGCAGAATTCTCCTCCACAGTTAGCGCTTCGCCTTGAGCCAGTTTCATTGGTTCTTTCTTGGCGGTATTGAGTGGGAGTTGCTCGCTGGCTACTTCGTAACCTGCGTCTGCCCACAAGGTTGCTTCCTTCAGTTTGGCAGAGAAGCGGATGAAGTACTCTCGGTCGGTCTTGTAGTCGGCAGGGAGGGCATCGATGCTGATGCGGGTGCTGTCGCCTGCCTTCACGATGGTGTCGATGGTACCTTTGCCAACTTCCTTTCCTTCTTCCAGAATGGTATAGGTAACATCGAGGTAGCTGTTATCTACAAACGCCAGTTTGCTCTTCAGCAAGAAACGGTTGTTCACGCCTTTGACAGGTTTGAACTCGAGTGGCTGATAGATTTTCTTTGTGTTGTATACTTTATCAGTAAATGTCCAGTCGGGTTTCACCAGACCGTTGATACAGAAGTTTCCGTCGTTAGGATTGTCGCCGAAGTCGCCGCCGTATGCAAAATAGTCCTTACCGCTGCTGTTCTTGGCTAAGAGTCCTTGGTCTTTCCAGTCCCAGATGAACTCACCGGTAAGACATGGGTATTTCTCGTACAGGTCGAAGAACTCGCGTACATTACCCATTGAGTTACCCATCGAGTGGCTGTTCTCGCACTGGATATGTGGTTTCGGATTGGTTTGGTTCAGCCGGCTACGTCCTGTGTTTTCGATGCCGTCCACACCTGCATACATTGTACTACTTACGTCACCGAAGCTGCTGTTGCCTTCATAGTGGATGAGGCGAGTGGTGTCGAGTTTGCGGATTGCCTCGCGAGCAGTCTGGAAGTTATTGCCGCCTCCCGATTCGTTGCCGAGCGACCATAGTGCGATACACACATGGTTACGATGCCACAGCACCTGATTGGCCGAACGCTCAGCCATCATGTTTCGAAACAACTCTACACTGGAGAGTCCGGTGTTGGCATGACATTCCACGTTGGCTTCTGCGATGACATACAATCCATATTTATCGCAGAGATCGTAGAAGTATGGGTCGTTAGGGTAGTGCGATGTGCGCACGGCGTTGATGTTCAGACGTTTCATCGTGATGATGTCCTTCTCGATTTCATCGTACTTGATGGCACGACCGTTCTGATAGCTGAAATCATGACGATTCACTCCGTGGAATACCATTCGTTTGCCGTTGATAAGTAAAGCTCCGTCACTGCGAACACTCACTTCTTTGAAGCCTACTTTGCCACCTCGAATATCCACGGTCTTTCCCTTCGAGTCTTTCAAGGTGATGATGAGATCGTAAAGGTTTGGTGTCTCTGCACTCCATTTCTTGGGGTTGTTCACTTTCATTGTGAACGTTGTGACACCAGTAGTGGTAACTTCTTTCGAGTCGGAATAGAAGAGTGCTCCGTCGTCTTCCAGACGTGCCTCAAGCGTTCCGCTCTTGATATCATCACCAGTCAGGGTGACTTGCAATTTTGCTGTTGCATTGGTATAGGAGGCATCGAGGTCGGTTGTGAAGAAATAGTCGCGAATCTGTGTTTTTGGGGCTGCCCAAAGGAAGCAGTGACGCTGAATACCAGTCAGTCGCCAGTAGTCTTGACACTCGATGAACGAACCGGAAGTGAAACGGTAGACCTGCAGCGCTACGGTGTTCGTGCCTTTCTTTACATATTTCGTGATGTTGAATTCCGATGGCAGATACGAATCCTCGCTGTAGCCGATGCGTTGACCGTTAATCCAGAGATAATAGCCGTGTCCTACACCGTTGAAGCGAATATAGATGTCGCGCCCGTCCCAGTCGTTGGGCAGCGTGAACTGACGGCGATAGGTGCCTACGGGGTTAGGCATGTTGCTATTATACGAGAACCATCCTGGACGCTCGGCCATGATGCTATAGGTGTTGCGGTCGTATGAGAATGGGTATGCCACATTACAGTAGAGTGGCTTATCCCAGTTCTTCCCTTTACGGATGCCATACACTTGCCAACTGGCAGGTACGTCGATATTGTCCCATCCGGCATCATTGTAGTCAGAACCAAACACGTTCTTCGGTGCATTAGCGGGGTTGCCTACCCACTTGAACTTCCACACTCCGTCTAGATCCATATAGTACGGAGAAATGGTCATATCGTTCTTAGCTACTTGGTCTACTGTTCCGTAAGGAATTGATACTGTGTGAGCTGCTTCGCGGTTCACATTCGAGATCTTGGGATTGTCCCACTCTGTACCGTCCTGAGCCTTTGCCAGCACAGCGGTAATCATTAAGATAGTTAATGTAATTTTGCGCATATTTATCTAATACTTAATTCTTTTAATTCCGTCGAACAAAGGTTTATATTCTCACCCCTCTATTTCTCCCCTTTATCTTTCGCACCAGTCGCCTCAATTACGTTGATAACGTAGTCACCCAACTTCTCACATTCTGCGATAATGTCCATATAGTACACACCCATCTGGTAGTCGTATAAGTGACTGTTGATATCGAAGATATTCTGGTTCTTCAGTTGGTTACGGTAGTTATTGATTTCGTGCTCAAGGTTGTATGATTTGTTTAGGTCCACATACTTCTGGTCGCCCGCTTTCACAACGGCAGTCATAGCTTGCAGGGCATCATCGTCGAGTGCCATCATGTTCTGAATATGCTCATACTGTTTTTCGGTGAAATCCTCGTTGCTATGCTGACGCTTGCGATTCATCGAGCGTGCCAAGTTGTAGCATGAGTCGCCGATACTTTCCAACTCGCTCACCAGACGTAGCATGTGCTGGATTTCTGTCTTCGACTCGATACTCAGTCGGCCTTCACTCACCTGATTCAGATAGTTGGCTATCTGTACCTCCATCTTGTCGGTGATATTTTCGTACTTCTCAATGCGAGAGAATAGTTTGTTGAATTCGTCTCCTTTCGTCGTGTGAAGCAGTTGCTGCACGAATCCGAACATCTTGTAGCAGCGTTCGGCAAATACCACAGTTTCCTTCTTCGCATTCAAAATAGAGAGTTCTGGAGTTTGCAGCAGTCCCGCTGAGATGAAGCGCAGGCGTGATTCTTCGTCCTCGGTCTCAGGCTTTGGCTTGATCACTTTGCAGACAATCTTCTCAATCACCGGCACCAGCCAAATCATGATGAGCGTGTTAGCGATATTGAAAGCTGAGTGGAATGCAGGCAACACAATGTTGCTATTGACCTTTGCATATTCCATATCGGTGGCCAGTTTGTCAACATCGACACCTACAAGGTGACACACCATCGTGAAGAACGGGTGCAGGATGCAGAGCACCCAAAGCACACCTGTCGTATTAATAAAGAGGTGCGAGAATGCCGTCCGTCGGGCCGACACATTGGCTCCGAGAGCCGCTATGTTCGAGGTGATGGTCGTACCGATGTTTTCACCCAACACGAGGATGATACCCAGTTCCACAGGCATGGCACCCGTCGCACACATCGTCATCGTGATGGCCATGATGGCTGCTGACGACTGTACACAAAGGGTCAGTACCGTACCTATCAGGAGGAACAGGGCAATAGTGCCAATGCTGCCGCTGCTGAACTGTGAGAAGAAGTTGATAACGTCGGCATTCTTGTCCAGCTCCATAGCCATACCGGTTTTCTTCAAGGTCACCAGACCGAGGAAGAGGAATGCCATACCGAAGAGGAACTCGCCGAAGCTCTTGTACTTCTTCATGTAAATCATGATAATGCCTACGAAAGCAGCAATGTATGCCACCACACCGATGTCGAACGTGAATCCGAAGCTCATGATCCAGGCTGTTGCCGTCGTACCGATGTGTGCACCAAGAATGATGGAGATAGCCTGAGCCAGCGTCAGCAGACCTGCATTCACAAACGAAACCGTCATGAGGGTCGTAGCCGTCGAAGACTGAATACTAGCTGTCACAAACATACCTGTAATAGCACCCATGAACCGGTTGGCCGTCATCTTCTGTAACACATTTCTCAGCTGGGGACCAGCCATCTTCTGCAGACCTTCGCTCAATGTCTTCATACCGAACATCAGCAG
>CAMYYX010000103.1 GCA_947303695.1 uncultured Prevotellaceae bacterium
AGACCTTCTGGTTGGCAACAGCTGCGGTTCTTTCTATGCTCAGATGCTGGCGCCCATCGTGGGCATCCCAGCTTTACTTGGCAATCCCCATTTCCAGATGACAGAGTTCCTGAAACAGAGGGTAGGGGAGCATGAGTATAAATCGCCACGAAAGGATGGCATTCAGAAGTTCACTATCGATGATGCCTTGATTGATGAGTTTGCCCAGCTGGAAGCCATACAGTTCAACTACTGCAATCCCTACTACAAAGACCGGATATGGGGATTATTTGGCGAGCAGGACACACTGGCACACTTTGAACCGCTCTTCTTGGAGCATTACAACCAGTCGTACCATTTCCCAGGAGGTCACACACCGACAGCAGAGGAAGTACACACATGGTACGTACCATTAGTGGAGAAGATGTTGATAGAATACCCCTTGCCCGAAGATGGCATCCGATACTTCCAGCATTTCAAGGGTGGCCATTACAGATATGTCCGCACAGCCTTCGACTCAGAAACCAAGGAGCGTATGGTCATCTATCAAGCCCTATACGGCGATAAGCACTATTGGGTACGACCCGAGAAGATGTTTTTCGAGACCGTCACCCGTGATGGTCGAACGTTCTCAAGATTCACAGAACTGGATAAAAACATATAATTCCTCAGTTACTTTGGACGGGTTTGTCCGTTTCCACGAATGACCCACTTGTAGGTGGTGATTTCTTCGAGGGCCATAGGACCACGGGCATGGAGTTTCTGGGTACTGATACCTATCTCGGCTCCCAAGCCGAACTGGGCTCCATCGGTGAATGATGTGGGGGCGTTGGTGTACACACAGGCTGCATCGACCTGACGGATGAACTGCTCAGCTCGTAGGGTGTCTTCGGTCACGATGCTTTCGCTGTGACGGGAGCTGTAGCGACGGATGTGAGCAAGTGCTTCATCGAATGTGCTGACGGTCTTGATGGCCATCTTATAATCGAGAAACTCTGTACCGAAACTCTCATCTGTAGCTTGACAGAGTAGGGTAGAAGGGTAGTTTCCTTTCAACAAAGCATAGGCGGGTTCGTCGGCATAAATCGTTACCTTGCTGTCAGCCAAAGGTGCACAGAGAGCAGGCAGGTCAGGCAGACGTTCTGCATGGATGATGAGACAATCGAGGGCGTTACAAACACTCACACGACGGGTCTTGGCGTTGTTGACAATTGCCTTTCCTTTCTCCAAATCGCCATATTCGTCGAAGTAACAATGACAAATGCCTGCTCCAGTCTCTATAACGGGAACGGTAGCGTTCTCACGTACATACTGAATCAACCTGCTGCTACCGCGAGGAATGACCAAATCGATATATCCGTTGGCATGCAACATCTCCGTTGTTGCTTCATGTGTAGCAGGCAGAAGTGTTACGACATCGGGATTTATGCCGTTTTGTTGAAGTATCGCTTTAATAATACGGACAATCGCCTGATTGGAATTATCGGCATCTTTTCCTCCTTTCAGCACACAGGCGTTTCCACTCTTCAGACAGAGGGCTGCTACGTCGAAGGTGACGTTTGGACGTGCCTCGTAGATGATGCCTATCACGCCAAACGGTACACTGATGCGTGAGAGGTCGAGTCCGTTGGGAAGTGTGTAGTGCTTCAGCACCTTACCAAGTGGAGAGGGGAGTGTGGCAACATGACGGGTATCACTTGCAATGCCTTCCAGACGCTCCTTTGTAAGCTTCAGACGGTCGTAGAGTGGGTTGTCGGGAGACATCTGTGCCAAGTCCTTTGCGTTGGCAGCCAACATCTCGTCAGTATGTGCTATTGCAGCATCTGCTATATCGTTAAGTACCTGGTTAATGGTGTCGTTGTCGATTTTTGCCAGCTGTATGCTTGCGTCTTGTGCTTTTTGGAAAAGACTATTCATATTTACTATTTACCATCTACTATTTACTATTTACCATCTACTATTTACTATGGTACTATCTTATATAGAGATAGTCGTAATGTATCAGGGGTTTCTTGCTGTGGTGTCCGATTACCTTGCGTGCTTCGTCGCTATCGTAAGACGTGCGACCCACACCAATCTCCTGACCCTTGGGGTCTTTAATGCTGATGATATCGTCTTTCTCGAATTCGCCATCAACTGCTGTCACGCCAATAGGAAGAACACTTAAAGCATTGCTTCCGCAAATGGCTTCTACTGCCTTGTCGTTCAAGGTGATACTACCTTTCGCAAAGTCTCCACTGTGGGCAATCCACTTCTTGATGCTCGATACGGGTTGGGTAGCAGGAACGAAACGTGTACAGAGGGTTGTATCGGGTTCTTGGATAAGCTTGATAAGGATATTGTCGCGTTTGCCGTTTGCGATGATGACAGGGATTCCTTCGTCTGCCACCTTGCGTGCGATGTTGCATTTGGTAATCATGCCTCCACGTCCAAAGCCTGACTTGCCTGTCTGGATATAGTCCTTGAGGTCGGAGTCGGGTTCCACACTACGGATGACCTGACTCTCAGCAGCCTTAGGGTCACCATCGTAGATACCGTCGATATTGCTGAGGATGATGAGTGTATCGACATCAAGCATGGTAGCGATGAGACCGCTCAGTTCATCGTTATCGGTAAACATCAGCTCGGTTACAGACACGGTGTCGTTCTCGTTCACGATAGGGATGACGCCATTCTCGAGCATCACCTCCATACAGTTACGCTGGTTGAGATAATGGCGACGAGTGCTGAAGTTCTCCTTCATCGTCAGCACCTGTCCGACGGTGATGTGGTGGTCGCGGAACAGTTCGTAATAGCGGTTGATAAGTTTGGCTTGTCCGATAGCCGAAAAGAGCTGGCGCTGATCCACAGAGTCCATGTGGTGATTGATGGCCAATTCGCTCCGTCCGCTTGCTACAGCTCCAGAGGAAATCAGCACCACCTGGATGCCTTCACGACGCAATACAGCCACTTGGTCGACCAAAGCAGACATGCGTGTAACATCCAACGTACCGTCGTCTCTGGTCAGCACGTTACTTCCTATCTTGACCGCAACACGTTTCATTTCACAATTCTATTCTTTTCGTCTGGGAATACTACTGCAGGCTTAAACTGCTTAGCCTCTTCGAAGTCCATCAGGGCATACGACATGATGATACATACGTCGCCAGGCAATACCTTACGGGCTGCTGCACCATTCAGACACACACATCCGCTACCACGTTCGCCTTTGATGACATAGGTCTCGAAGCGTTCACCGTTGTTGTTGTTCACTACGGTAACCTTCTCGCCTGCAATGAGGTTGGCGGCATCCATGATATCCTCATCGAGTGTGATGCTGCCCATGTAATGGAGGTTCGCCTCTGTGATGGTGGCACAGTGAATCTTGGATTTCAATACTTCTATCAGCATGACTTATACTTGATATTGTCGATTAATCTTACCGGAATGGCACCACAGAATACCGTGATGCAGCCTACTACGTAGTCGGAGTCATCCCATTCGTTCAGGCTCAAGAGTGAGTTGCCGTCCACGATTTCGTAGTACTGCACTTCCAGTCCTTCTACGGCATTGATGGTATCGATGACCCACTGCTTCGTTTCTTTCAGTGTGTGACTCTTGGCATAGTGCTGGCTCGCAAAGAGTGCCTGTGAAATGCTGACAGCAATCTTACGCTCGTCAGGAGAGAGTAGGGCGTTACGGCTTGAGAGTGCCAATCCGTCCTCCTCGCGTACGATGGGGCAAGGACATATCTGCAATGGGAACTTCTGATCGTCCACCATACGACGGATGACAGCAATCTGCTGGAAGTCCTTCTCGCCAAAGTAGGCACGGTCGGGTTCGGTCATCATAAACAGTTTGCTCACCACCTGACACACTCCGTTGAAGTGGCCTGGACGGAAACCTCCTTCCATCACCTCGTCTGTTGGAGGATAACTGAACTGACGTGTATCAGGTTCAGGATACACCTCTTCAACAGTTGGTGCGAAGGCAATCAGTTCCTTCTTGACGAAGATTTCGAGCACGTTCTCCAACAACTTGCAGTCGTTCTCCAACGTTCGTGGATACTTGGCCAAGTCGTTCTTGTCGTTAAACTGAGTGGGATTCACAAAGATGCTCACTACCGTCACGTCGTTCTCTGCCAAACTGCGAGTGACCAGCGAAGCGTGACCTGCATGCAGGGCGCCCATCGTGGGAACAAGACCCACGGACTTGTTGGCCAGACGCTGTGCTTTCAGTTCTGCCTTCAAGTCGGCTACCGTATGTACTACTTTCATCATTCCTTTGATTCTTTTTCGAAAAAGTGCTGCAAAGTTAGTAAAATTCTACGATATAGTCGTCAGAATCCTTGAAAAAAAGGTATTTATGTGGAATATATGGTGCTTTCCGCATTTTATTATACATTGTACATTATACATTATTAATTATTTTGTATCTTTGCTGCACAAAAACAACGGACATAGTTATGAAACAGTTATTATTTGTTCTTGCTGCCATCATGCTGGCAACAACCGCTCAGGCAAAGAAGGTGAAGGTGACGATTGACGGAACTGTATCACCCTCACAGACCAAACTCTATCTTATCATCAACGAGGACACAGCCAACGCACAGTTGCTGCCTATCAAGGACGCCAAGTTCTCTGTCACCATCAAGGTCGATCGTAATGCGTTCATCCGTTTGCACGACTACAAAGAATGGCCAGAACGGAGTGCGTTTGTGCTCATTCCTGACAGCAAGCACATCACCATCAACTGGAATACAGGAGAGATTTCAGGTTCGAAGCAGTCGAAGGAGTTGCAGACCATCTGCAAGCAGATTCGTGATGCCGGACCAAACGGTTTCCACATCGATGTATTCTCTGACGATCCTGAAGCGTGGAAGGCTGCACGAGAGCAAGAGCATTCCATCCGCGAATCGATGCTCTATGAACAGAAACAGATTGCCAAGCTTGCGATGGTGGAGAACAGGGACAAGATTTATGACGCCTGGATTGTGTACGCCTTCCCAGAGTTGTTAGAAGGCGAACTGGATGCGATAGTTGGGTACAAGAACCCCAAATGGGTAAAACATCCAATACTGAAGAAGAAAAAGTAACAGACAAAGCGGCGTCAGCATAGCTGGCACCGCTTGTCGTTTAATGGGGTAGGGACGTGCTTACTTCTTGTCCTTCAGCAGGTCGCGGATCTCTGTAAGGAGTACCTCTTCGTTGCTTGGTGCAGGAGGTTCTGCAGCTGCAGCTTCCTCTGCTTCCTTCTTCTTGCGCAGGCTTGTCAGCTTAGCGATTCCCTTGATCATCAAGAAGATACAGAATGCGATGATGAGGAAGTCGATGATGTTCTGAACGAAAGCTCCATAGTTCCATGTAACTGGCTCAATAGCAGCTGCAATTTCGTTGCCGGCAGCATCGAGCTGTGCTGGAACGCCATCCTTGAGCACAACCTTGAGGTCTGTGAAGTCAACTCCTCCGAGCAGTACGCCAAGTGGTGGCATGAGGATGTCGGATACGAAACTGGTTACAATCTTACCAAATGCACCGCCGATGATAACACCGACTGCCATGTCCATCACATTACCCTTGAGGGCGAATTCCTTGAATTCTTCTACAAATTTTGCCATAACTCTATAGGATTAAAAGTTTAAAAGTTTAAGAATTGAAGTTATTACGAGTGCAAATATAAGCATAAAAATTGGAAAGAACCAAGAAATAACTCTTTTTTTCTATTCTATGCATGATTTCGTTGAATTAAGTATGTTTTATGCTTTTTTTCTTCGATTGTAAAAAGTTATTAAGTTGAAAGCTATTTGTTTTTCTCCCTAAGGATGATTTGTGTTGCAGGTCGTGCAATACAAGTTGAAGGACTTGCAACATAAGTTGCAGGACGTGCAACATAGATTTCCCCTAAGGGTAGACACATTTTTACTTAAGGGTAGCATCTTTCTCCCTAAATGTTATAAACAATT
>CAMYYX010000104.1 GCA_947303695.1 uncultured Prevotellaceae bacterium
GAAGGTGATCTCCGTTCAGAGATCCAGTTGAACATCAAGCGTCTGATGGATATTGGTTGCTATCGTGGAATCCGTCATCGTAATGGTCTTCCTGTTCGCGGTCAGAGCACTAAGAACAATGCACGTACTCGTAAGGGTAAGAAGAAGACTGTTGCTAACAAGAAGAAGGCCACTAAGTAAAGTTTAACGTTTAAAGCTAAAAGTTAAAAAGTCATGGCAAAGAAACAGGCAACAACTAACAAGAAAAGAAATGTCAAGGTTGATGCTGTTGGACAGCTTCACGTTCACAGTTCATTCAACAACATCATAGTATCCCTTGCTAACTCTGAGGGTCAGGTTATTTCTTGGTCATCAGCTGGTAAGATGGGATTCCGCGGAAGCAAGAAGAACACTCCTTACGCTGCTCAGATGGCTGCAGAGGATTGTGCAAAGGTTGCTTACGATCTCGGTCTTCGCAAGGTTAAGGCATTCGTAAAGGGTCCAGGTAATGGTCGTGAGAGCGCTATCCGCGCTTGCCACACAGCTGGTATCGAGGTAATGGAGATTGTTGATTGCACTCCACTTCCACACAACGGATGTCGTCCTCCAAAGCGTCGTCGCGTATAATAAATTACGGAATGTCCGGTTAGTTCCGGAATATCCGGTTAATATTCATTAATCAAAGAAATACATTTAGCAAAATGGCTAGATATACAGGTCCGAAATCAAGAATTGACCGTCGTTTTGGTGAAACCATCCTCGGTACAGAAAAAGTTTTGTCCAAGAGAAACTTCGCTCCTGGACAGCATGGCCACGATCGTCGCAGAAAGCAGTCTGAGTACGGTGTCATGTTGGCAGAGAAGCAAAAGGCTAAGTACGCTTACGGTGTACTCGAGCGCCAGTTCCGTAATTTGTTTGAGAAGGCTTCAAAGATGGAAGGTATTAAGGGTGAGAACCTCCTTCAGCTTCTTGAGAGCCGCCTTGACAACGTAGTTTATCGTCTCGGTTTAGCTCCAACTCGTCGTGCTGCTCGTCAGCTTGTTGGTCACAAGCACATCACTGTTGACGGTAAGGTGGTAAGCATCCCTTCTTTCTCTGTAAAGCCAGGACAGATTGTTGGTGTACGCGAGAAGTCAAAGTCTCTCGAGGTAATCGAGGCAAATCTCGCAGGTTTCAACCACAGCAAGTATCCTTGGATTGAGTGGGACAATGCAGCTAAGGCTGGTAAGTTCCTGCACCGTCCAGAGCGTGCAGATATTCCTGAGACCATCAAGGAGCAGTTAATCGTTGAGTTGTACTCTAAATAATCATTAAATTAATGGCGATATTAGCATTTCAAAAACCTGATAAAGTTGTAATGTTGGAGGCCAATGACAAGTTCGGCAAGTTCGAATTCCGTCCTCTTGAGCCTGGTTTCGGTATTACTATCGGTAATAGCCTGCGCCGCATTCTACTTTCATCGCTCGAGGGTTATGCCATTAACACCATCCGTATTGATGGTGTGGAGCACGAATTCTCTTCTGTGCCCGGCGTAAAAGAAGACGTGACCAACATGATCTTGAATCTGAAGCAAGTTCGATTCAAGCAGATAGTAGATGAATTCGAGAACGAGAAAGTTTCTATCACCGTTGAGAACTCTACAGAGTTCACAGCAGGTGATATCAACAAGTATCTGACTGGATTTGAAGTGTTAAACCCAGATTTGGTGATTTGTCATTTAGATTCAAAAGCTTCAATGCAGATTGAGTTGACTATCAACAAGGGTCGTGGATACGTTCCTGCTGATGAGAATCGCCAGTTCTGCACTGATGTCAACGTTATCGCAATTGACTCAATCTACACCCCAATCCGTAATGTTAAGTTCGCTGTAGAGCCTTATCGTGTTGAGCAGAAGACTGACTACGATAAGCTCGTCATCGAGGTTAGCACGGATGGTTCCATCCACCCAAAGGATGCACTCAAGGAAGCAGCAAAGATCCTGATTCATCACTTCATGCTCTTCTCTGACGAGAAGATCACTCTTGAGAACCCAGACATCGAGGGTAATCAGGAGTTTGATGAGGAGATTCTCCACATGCGCCAGTTGCTCAAGACACGTCTTGTTGACATGAACCTCTCTGTTCGTGCCCTCAACTGTCTTAAGGCTGCTGATGTCGATACACTCGGAGACCTCGTTCAGTACAATAAGACTGACCTCCTTAAGTTCCGTAACTTTGGTAAGAAATCGCTTTCAGAGCTTGATGATTTGCTCGAGAGTCTGAATCTGTCGTTTGGAACTGATATTACCAAGTATAAACTTAATCAAGATTAAAACTCAAAATGAGACACAATAAGAAATTCAACCATCTGGGTCGTACTGCATCTCATCGTAATGCCATGCTCGCAAACATGGCTATCTCGCTGATCATGCACAAAAGAATCACTACGACCCTCGCTAAGGCCAAGGCACTCAAGAAGTACGTTGAGCCACTGATCACACGTTCTAAGGATGATACAACAAATAGCCGTCGCGTAGTATTCAGCTATCTTCAGAACAAGTTCGCTGTTACTGAGCTCTTCAAGGTTATTTCAGAGAAGGTAGCTAACCGTCCTGGTGGTTACACTCGTATCATCAAGCTCGGAACTCGTCAGGGTGACGCTGCTGAGATGTGCTTCATCGAGCTCGTTGACTTCGATGAGAACATGGCTAAGGCACCAAAGGCTGCTAAGAAGACTCGTCGTAGCCGTAAGGCTGCTACTGCAGAGGCTCCAGCAGCAGAGGCACCAGTTGCAGAAGCTCCAGCTGCAGAGACTGCAGCAGAAGCACCAGCAACAGAGGAGCCAAAGGCTGAATAAAGTCCCGATAGCTTCATATAAGCTAAATATAGATAGCGCTTTCCTGATTATAGGAAGGCGCTATTTTCTTTATGTGAAGACGAGAAATACAGAATTACATAGTTTACATTGTACACATTTTATATAGAACAATTATCTCTACGTTTCACCTCCGTTCCAGGTCCGTTTCAGGGCCGTTTTGGATCCGTTTTCTAAAAGGGCAGTCGGAAGAATTGATGAAATAACCTAAAAGGGAATAGCCATTATTGTTATTATCTATCGGATTTAATATCAAGCGAATGTTAATAAAGATTAATTATTCTTCATTGTTAGTTAAATCCACTTTTTTTTTATTACCTTTGCATCATCTTTGTGTCAGGCATAGCCAAGGAGGTGCATATTTATATGCAGTTTTCCTCGCCACGGGAAAATATAAGCGAGTCTAATACAGCTCTTTTGGCTTATGGAAAGGTTCGGTAGCTCAGTTGGATTAGAGCAACAGCCTTCTAAGCTGTGGGTCCTGGGTTCGAGCCCCAGCCGAATCACAAAAATCGGGTTCTTCCCGAACCAAATCGTAGATTTCTATTACCGATAACAATATATCCTTAACAAGGAATATACCGATGCAAAAATGCATAGAAGAATAATTATATACCAGAATAACGACGATGGCATAGTAATATGTCATTCAAGGAATCTGTTAGTAAATATTTTACTTGACAATTAGTAATAGTGCCATGAGGGGCAAATGACAGTATAAATGTTAAAACGTTGGTATTATGAAGAAATGTATTATCGTAGATGATGTTGCTCTTAACATCGTATTAGCACAGAAGATGCTGACCTCGCTCAAGTTGGATATGAGCATGGCGGTTAATGGTCAGCAAGCTTGTGATATGATCAGAAACGGTTATGAGCCTGATGTCATGATTCTTGATCTCATGATGCCTATAATGGATGGTTTTCAGGTGCTCGAGGAGATCCGTAGTGGAAGATGCGGTAATAAGGATTTGCCGATAATAATCCTGTCTGCGCTTAACCGTGAAGAAGACGTAAATCGTGCAATGTCTTTAGGTGCAAATGATTTTGTTACCAAGCCGATTATTATGAATCGTCTTATCAATGCTGTGAAGACGGCATTGGGAGAACCGGAAAATTAGAATATGAGCAAATGAGAAGGCTTTTACTCCTACTGTGTCTAATGCCTGTATGTTGCTTTGCACAGTTGGAGAAAGATATAGACAGCCCTACGGAAGGTGTCCTTACAGAGGATTATGTCATGATGGATGACCTTTTGAAGATGCTTGCCCGCTTTTCTTCTTATGTGGTTGCTGACTATCAGGAATGTAAAGAGCCAAATAGTAGGGGAGAGAAATGTGGTTGTTTTAAGGGAGAAAGTACCATGAAAAGCAATGAGGCTGGTGTTCGTACAAACGCCGACCTTTCAATGATATGCGCCTTTCTTGTCAAGTATGCCCAGCCAAAGGATATTGCCTTACCCTCTGGCATAACTTATCAGATGCTTAAGGAATATGCGATGAAATCACTTGTTTTTGCATATTCCACCCACAAGGCAAACAAACTGAAGATATGTGCCGACGTCAGGTATTGGGGAAGTGTCTCGGCAAAAGATAATGTATGGGAGTCAAGCCTATGGGCTATGTCAGTTGCATATAGCGCTTTTTTTCAATGGGACGACTTGACTGCCGAACAACGTGAATACATAAGGAATTTATTGGTTGCTGAATGTCAGTATGAGCTTCAGCGTACTGTCCCGACAGGTTTTGTCGGTGACACAAAGGCTGAAGAGAATGGCTGGGAGGCAGATGTCCTTGCTGCTACTTTAGGCCTTTTTCCTGATGATACGCTCGCAACGAAGTGGTTCGACAGAATGAGACTTTTTGCAATCAATTCGTACAGCCATAGTAATGACGCAAAGGATGAAAGCGTGATAGATTCGGGATATGACTTGAAGAAGGTAAAGGATCTTCATATAGCTCCAAACCTTTATGATGACTATACGCTCCAGAATCATAACTATTTCCATACCTCGTATCAGAATGTCGTAATACAGGAGTTGGGAGAGGCGGCTCTTGCGCTTGAGTTGTTTCAGACAGGAAACGACAAAAAGCATGTATGGCGGTCGAATGCCTTGATGCATAACTGTGAGGCGGTTTTCGACCGTGTTCTTGCTTGGCTTGCTTTGGCTGACGGAGAACTTGCCATGCCTAATGGAAATGACTGGAGTATGTTCCTTTACGATCAGATAACATCATATTCCACACTTGCCTGCTTCCGGAGAAATCCTGATGCCCTTCTTCTTGAGAATCTGGCATATCAGCAGCTAAAGGCACGTCAGACAACAACAACGGATGGCTCTTGGTTGCTGCGTCCTGATGTTCAGGCACGAAGGATGGGAGTACAGGCGCATAGAGTGATGATGACTTATCTCATGCATCTTGTGAAACCTACGAAGGATATGGTAGCAACGAGATGGGATGCGTTTCGCGCAGGTCATTCAAAGGCTGTGCTCTTTCCTTCCCAGAACATAGCACGAGCATATACGAAGGAGCGTTTCACCACGTTCTCGTGGTCAGAGGGATTGAAAAGCTATACTGGCTATTTCACGTCAGACAAGGTTGACAAGAATAAAATCGTGGCGCCTTATCGCAAGCACAACACGGGAAATATCCTTGGTTGGTATGATGTGAAGGGAAAGAGAACAAATGCCCGTCCTGCAATGAAAGCTCAGTTCGACTTCAAAGGAGATGGGTATATCATGAATGGGGAGCTCATTACAAATGATTCTGTCCTCAGCAATCAATTCTCGCTATACAGCACCCCGCGCAACGCATTTATATACCTTGACTATGTCACGGCAAATGATTCCTGTCAGATAACTGCAGAAAAAGGCGGTCTGCTTGCAATCAGTACCGATGAGTTTACGAAAGAGAAACGTACCTTATACTATCACGAGCGTGAGTCCAAGGGATACAACGAGGAAATAAAAGTAAT
>CAMYYX010000105.1 GCA_947303695.1 uncultured Prevotellaceae bacterium
AAGAGATGACGGTAAGAGACGGCCTTGTGCGTACTTATCTGCTGACCGTTCCTATGGTGTCGCAAGACGACGCGGAGGCTGCGGATAGCGTTGTTGGTGTGCTGACGGTGGTGTTCCATAATGCTTCGCTGTCGAAAGCAGACGAGAAGATTATCCAACTCATCGCCGAACAGGTGGCTAAGTATGTGTATTTCTCAGACACGAAGGTGGAGAGCCAGCGAGTGGAACTGCAACTGAAGGAGGACGAGAAGCTGAGAGCCGAGAAGGAGGAGAACACCATCCACATCCAGAATATGGTGCTCGACAACTGTCTGTCGGCCATCAAGCATGAGACGATGTACTATCCGAACCGCATCCGTCAGTTGCTCGACGAGGCCAAGCAGAAGCAGACGATGCCTGACGAAGAGAATATCGCCCAGCTGTCGGAACTCATCAATTATTACAAGGATGTGTTCTCGCTGCTGAGTGCCTGTGCTGCCCGTCAGCTGGATAATGTGATGTTCAAGCGGAAGACGATTCCTGTGAGTGTTTTGTCGCAATATGCTCAGAAGAGTATGAAGCGGATAGCAAAGAAGCAGGATGTGGATATCGACTTCGAGGTGGATACCGATTCGCGCTTGAAGGTGGTGGGCGATCAGCAGATGTTGGAATATCTGATGGATAACCTCATCTTGGCTGCCCTGACTGTTCAGCAGGATCGTACCATCCGATTAGCGTTCGACCGCTATGACCAGTTTGTGCGTATCACCTTCACGGACGATGAGGTGCGGAAGTCGGAGAGCGAACTGACCAATCTGTTCTATCCGGAACACCTGCTCTATGATGAGGATAGCGACCGCCTGATAGGTGTGGAATATATGGTGTGCCGCCAGATCATTCGTGAACACGATGAGTATGGAGGACGCCGTGGGTGTCGCATCATCGCATCGCCGAGTGGACAGGGATATAAGATTGAGATGATGATAAATGGAATTTGATGGAAAAGGGAGATGAGAAGAGGAGTTAACAAAGTTAGCGAAGTCAGCGGCCTTACGGCCTCGAAGTTAACGACGATAGTTCGCAGGTGTAAACATCAGCAGTCATTCGTCGAGCGTAGCGATAACTTCAAGATAATAGGAAGATAATATGTAATATAAATATATTAGGTATGAACAAATTTAATGTAATCATCGTTGAGGATGTGATGCTGGAACTTCGTGGTACAGTCGAAATCTTCAAGAACGAAATTCCTGAGGCAAACATCATTGGTACAGCACAGAACGAAGAAGAGTTCTGGGAGCTTATTTCAAAGGACACACCTGATCTGGTTCTGTTGGATCTGGGTTTGGGCGGCTCTACGACAGTAGGTGTCGATATCTGTAGAAAACTGAGAGAGAAAGAGACGTCAGCCAAGATTCTGATTTTTACAGGTGAGGTGCTGAACGAGAAGTTGTGGGTGGATGCCTTGGATGCCGGAGCTGACGGAATCATCCTGAAGAGTGGTGAGCTGCTCACTCCAGGTGATGTGCAGAGTGTGCTGAGTGGCAAACGCTATGTGTTCAACCAACCTATCCTGAAGAAGCTGGTGAAGCGTTTCCGTCGTTCGGTATTGAACGAATACCGTCGTCAGGAGGCTTTCGTGAAGTACGACATCGACGAGTATGACGAGATTTTCCTCCGTCACTTGGCTTTGGGCTATACCAAGGATATGATTGCCAATCTGCGTAGTATGCCGTTCGGAACGAAGTCGCTCGAAAAGCGTCAGGTGGAACTCATCAACCGCTTGTTCCCTCATGGAGAGAGCGAGCGTATCAATGTGCCACGTCTGGTGACTCGTGCGTTCGAGTTGAGAATATTGGATGTAGATAATCTGGAACCAGATGAAGAATAGTCGAATCGTCAACTGGATGCCCATCGGGCTGTTGTGTCTGATGCTCCTGCATGCCATCATTTCGTGGATAGGTAATATCTACGGATGGGGGTTGAACAACCTGTTCAGTCAGGCTGGCATTCGGTGGACTGTGACTTATCTGATTCCTAATATCTCGTGTGCTCCGTTTGCGGAGGTGATGTCAGGACTCATCGCATTGGGTGTGCTGATAGAGTCGGGCATCTTCAGCGCTTTCAGTAAGAAAGCATCGTTGAAACAACAACGGGCGCTCTCATTGGCGATGTTGGTATTCGTCATCATCATCGTCGTCTTGGCATGTATGGTGTTGCTTCCTAATGCCGTTCTCCTCAGTCCCTTCGGTACTTTTGCCGAATCGCCTTTCGCGGAAGGACTGCTTGGCATCATCTGTGTGACGGTCATCATCGTAGGAAACGTGTACGGACTGGCATCGGGTCGTTTCTTCAATCTGACAGATACCATCAAGGCACACGTATCGCTCATCATACCTTGTCTGCCGTGTTTCCTCTCGATGATGCTTGCTGCTGTCCTCATGGAGTCGATGACCTATTCGAATATCATGACAGTACCTTCTACGCTCTTCACGGTGGTGTCTTGGTGTTTGTATCTGATACCTTTTGTCGCCCAACTGGTACATTTGATTAAACGAAAATAATAACATATAAACAACTATCTAACAATCACTAAAATGAAAAAACTACATTTTATCTTCTTTGGAATTCTATGGGTGTGCGTTTCGGCAGAACCCATGTTGGCAGCTACGACTCATTCGCCTATTGCTGAGTCGACCAAAGCCAAAAAACGTGTCATCAAGAAAATAGCGCCTATTGAGGTGAATTGCAAACCAGGTACGAATCCACGACTGCCTTGGCAGGTTTGGGTGACCTATAGTGACGGCACAGGTGAGTGGCGTCAGACAAAATGGTTGAACTCTTCTCAGCAAATCGAACAGACAGAGCAAACCTATTCCGCAGGTTATGAATATACCGTAGATGGCTATGTGACGGGTGATAACACCACAGAGAACGGTTATCCCATCACAGCGAAAGTGAAAGTAGTGGCATCCGATCAATGGACAGACACACCGAAACAACCCGTTGCAGAACCGCTTCCACTTACGATGGTATCCATTACAGGTGATAACCGACTGACGTGGAACCGTAATCTGGATATCAAGGAAATCATCTCGTGGGACATCACCCAGCAACTCTATAACTATCGTGATACTTACGGACTTCCGACAGAAGGATATAAGGTTGCAGATGGTTGGGACTCTCCAACGACAAAACTGAAAGGTCATGGTTCTGGTCATTATATGTCGGCTCTGGCTTTTGCATATGCTTCAACGTATGGAACTCCGGAAGGCCGCCAGATTCGTTCGCGTATCGAACGTATGGTCAATGAACTGCGTGAGTGTCAGGAGCGTACATTTGTGTGGAGCGATTCGTTAGGACGTTACTTCGAGGCACGCGACTATGCTCCAGAGCCTGTGTTGAAAGAGATGAAGGGAACGTGGGCAGCATTCAACGAATACAAGAAAGACTATAAGCATTACGGGTATGGTTACCTTAACGCCATTCCTGCAGCACATCCTGCGTTGATCGAGTGCTATCGCGCGTATAATAATGAGGAGTGGGTGTGGGCACCTTATTATACGATTCATAAGCAGCTGGCAGGTCTGATTGACATCGCAAACGTGATGAACAGCATCACTACCTCGCTGAACGATGTGCAAAACAATCCTTCCGGTCGAGGAATTCGTATGACCAACAAGCAGATTGCAGATAAAGCACTCTTGATTGCAAAGGACATGGGACTTTGGGTTTGGAACCGTCTGCACTATCGTACCTACGTAAGTACAGAAGGCGATAAGCAACAGCGTCAGGCTCGTCCAGGCAACCGCTACGAAATGTGGAATATGTATATCGCCGGTGAGGTGGGAGGCATGCAGGAATCGCTCTCACGTCTGTCCGAAATGGTGACCGATCCAACCGAGAAGGCACATCTGCTCGAGGCAGCCAACTGTTTCGACTCGCCTGCATTCTATCAACCTCTGTCGACCAATATGGACGACATCCGCACCCGTCATGCCAATCAGCACATTCCGATGATTACAGGCGCATTGCGCTCATATCGTGGTAATAACAATCCATATTATTACAACATCGCCATCAACTTCTGGAACATGATTCAAGGCCGTTATGCATACGCGATGGGTGGCGTGGGAAATGGTGAGATGTTCCGTCAGCCTTATTCTCAGATGTTGAGTATGAACACAAGTGTCAGCAGAGGGTGGGGTAGAAACGGCCGTACGGTTCCTGACCCAAACATCAACGAAACCTGTTGCGCCTACAATCTGGCGAAACTGACCAAGGATCTCAACTGCTTCAATCCTGATGATGCTCGCTATATGGACTATTACGAGCGTGTGCTGTATAATCAGATTGTCGGTTCAGTTAATCCGGATCACTATTCTTGCACCTATCAGTATGCGGTGGGAATGAATGCGCAGAAGCCATTTGGTAATGAGACACCTCAGTCGACTTGTTGTGGTGGTACAGGTGCAGAGAATCATGTGAAGTATCAGGAAGCCGCCTACTTCGTGAACAATAACACCATTTGGGTGGCTCTCTATATGCCTACCGTAGCACAATGGGCGCAGAAAGATATCGTGATTGAGCAGGAGTGTTTGTGGCCGGCCGAGTCGTCTAAGATAAGAATCAAGAAGGGTAGTGCTACGTTCGCTATGAAAGTCCGTGTGCCTTATTGGGCAACACAGGGATTCAGTGTCCGTTTGAACGGCAAGCTGCTCGCAAAGAAATACCAGCCTTGTTCGTATTTCGAAATACCTGAACGTCAATGGAAAGAAGGCGATGTGGTTGAGGTCACCATGCCTTTCACCAAACATATCAATTGGGGACCAGACAAGATGGAACTTGCTGCGACTGCAGAGAACCCTCAGCAACCGTTCACTCCAATGTGGGTTGGTGCTGTGATGTATGGACCGCTCGTCATGACTACTGAAGAAGTGAAGTCGTGGAACGATGCCGACTTCAACCTCAGTTCCAATCTGGATGAGATTCAACTCCTTGGCGCACAGGAAGGAACAGGTAAAGATGCCAACCTGTATACGTTGATGCTTAACGGAAAACGTTTCGTGCCAGACTACTACGAGACACATCGTTCTACTCATTATCTACGTCTCAATGTGGATGCCGGAAATGCAGGAAAGTCCAAATCTGGCAAACTCGACCGTTCTACACTCGACGCTGCTATCAAGATAGCAACCAACCGTAAGGCAGAACAGGAGAAGTGGAATGCTCTGACGGTTAAGGTACCTGCACATGCTCCATGGGCTCCTTATGGTTATGCTCGATTGATGGAACAGCTGCGTAATGCAGAAGCTGTAAATGCGAAGGATGCCAAGTCGCTCACCCAAACAGAGGTGAATGCTGCTGCATCATCACTGAATATGGTCATCAACACCATGCGTCCAGGTAATCTTGCTGAGCCGGAGGATCTGAATGAACTCCAGAACCTGCTGACTGAGAGCAAGGAGATTCGCAATAAAACGACTGAACTCCGTGAAGCAATCGATTATGCAGATATGGTAGTCGGCTATGTGAATGGAGGAAGTGGAACGAAGGATATGATCGTCAAAGCCCTTGCCGGTCTTAAAGAGGCTCGTAAGACAATCAAGTGATTTTTGGCCTTTTTAAGACGATTTAAGAGATTTTAGGTAATATTTCGACATCCCCCCGATTTTGAACTCTAAATTCAAAATCGGGGCTTTTTCGTGCGAATTTGGGCGTCTTGACTTTTTTTAACGTCGAAAAATTTGTGGATTTAGAGAAAAAGCCTTAACTTTGTAAAAAAATAGGGAAAT
>CAMYYX010000106.1 GCA_947303695.1 uncultured Prevotellaceae bacterium
TAAGGAAGATCCATAATCTTTTACTCATTCTTTTTTTGTTTTGGGTTAATACTATGTTTGTTAAAAATATGCTTTATCTTGCATGATTCTTGTGTGCTCAAAACGAATTCAGTGGTAAAATAGTGCATCACGTTTCATGTTTCGGATTGCTATTTACAAATGACACTTCATACATTCTTTACACCTTATTAATTATTATATAATTAGGGCAAAAAAGCCATCGAGGCACAAAATGCGCCTTATTGGGGTGCAAAGTTATGAAATTTTTTCTAAAAAATTTAAAAAATCTAATAAAAAATGCGTGTTTTAACGTTTTTGAGCACATTTTTCCCTATAATCCATTCAAAATGTAAGCAAAATAACGTTAAAAGTTGTAAATTGATAAAACAAATCCCCCGATAGTGTTGTGCTATCGGGGGAGGGGTTAATTCTTCTTTTGATCCTCTTCAATGAATTGGAGTAAGCGGTCCACAGCTTCCTCCTCGGGTATGTTCATTTCAATACATTGCTTCTTTTTGTAGAGACTCACTTTTCCTCGGGCAGCTCCCACATATCCATAGTCAGCATCTGCCATTTCTCCTGGGCCATTGACGATGCATCCCATGATGGCAATCTTGAGTCCGTTGAGGTGACTGGTAGCGGCCTTTATCTTGGCGATGGTTTCTTCGAGGTTATACAAGGTACGTCCGCATCCTGGGCAACTGATATATTCGGTTTTGGTGATACGTACTCTGGCTGCTTGGAGAATGCCATAAGCTACAGGGATCTCTTTCTCGGGTGCTTCGCTGAGGCTGACACGTATGGTATCGCCTATGCCATCGATGAGGAGTGCACCTATACCTACTGCACTTTTCAGTCGTCCGTCTTCACCTTCACCTGCTTCTGTCACTCCGAGGTGTATAGGGAAATGCATGTCTTCGCTGTCCATTGTTGCAACGAGCAATCGAACGGTTCTAACCATGATTTCTGTGTTGCTGGCTTTGATGGAAATGACGACGTTCATGAAGTTTTCCTTGACGCAAATGCGTAAGAACTCCATACAGCTTTCCACCATGCCTTCAGGGGTGTCGCCATAGCGACTCATGATACGATCGGAGAGCGAACCATGGTTCACACCAATGCGGATAGCGGTGTGATGTTCTTTACAGATATTGAGGAAAGGAACAAATCGTTCTTCAATCTTCTTGATTTCATCGGCATATTCCTCATCGGTATACTCCAGATGTTTGAACTTACGTGCCGGGTCAACATAGTTACCTGGGTTGATTCGCACTTTATCAGCATACAATGCTGCTATATCAGCTACGTTGGCATTGAAGTGTACGTCGGCAATGATAGGCACATCATATCCGTCACGACGAAGCCCTTCCTTGATATTCTTCAGGTTTTCTGCCTCACGGACGCCTTGAGTAGTCAGACGAACATACTCGCCACCTGCATCTACGATACGTTTGATTTGGGCAATACAACCTTCTGTATCCATTGTGGAAACAGTCGTCATCGACTGTACACGAACAGGATTATCACCACCCATAGGCAGGTTGCCTACTTGTACTTCTATTGTTTTTCTTCGCATAGTTGTAAGATTTTGTGTGCAAATACTGCTGCGTTCTTGGCACCATCTATGGCCATTGTTGCTACAGGTACGCCTGGAGGCATCTGCACGATGGCCATCAAGGCATCAATACCTTGAAGTGCCCCCGATTTGATAGGTACTCCGATAACTGGAAGGGTGGTATAAGCAGCGATGACTCCTGGTAACGCTGCAGCCATACCGGCACCTGCGATGATGACTTTCACACCACGCTCCTTAGCTGTTTTGGCATATTCTGCCACACCCTCTGGATTGCGATGAGCTGACATCACATTCACTTCGAATGGGATGTTATGTTCTTCGAGATAAGCTTTTGCTTTCTCCATGACTGGCATGTCTGACTGACTGCCCATAATGATTGATACCATAATCTAAGACCCTCTAAATCCCCCTTAAAGGGGGACTTTGTTTTACTTTATTTTTATATTATATTTGACCCACATAATCCTCCCCCTTTAAGGGGGACAGGAGAGGGTCGTTACACCCATGCAACCATAATGAACACCATCGATGCTACTGCTCCAATCAGGAAGCCGACAATGACCTGCGCGAGTGAATGCTGACGAAGTAACATGCGGCTGGTACCCATCACCCCTGACAGCATCAGCATGCAACACATTGGGATAAGTGGGTTGAAATAGAACAGGTAACTGAATGCGATGACCGTTCCAAACAATCCGCCCATACTGGCCATGTGAGTACTGACTTTCCACCACACATTTAACAATGCACAAACCAAACTTGTCGCTAAAGTGGCCAGAATCATCCCTCTCATAAACAATGCGGTGTTGAGTTGCATGAACAGAACCACACAAGCGATGTAGCTTGCAATAGTGATGAAATAGGGCATATGGCGGTGCTCACGATGGCTGAGTTGCCAATGAGTCCATTTGTTGATACGGCGGAAAAGATCAATCGTGAAACGTGGAATGATAATGGTGAACATCACAACGATTCCAATGATGAAAGCCTTATATCCTAATGGCCACATCTTCAGGTAGCTGAACAGAAATAGCCACATGAATGCCCAGAATGGGGCATAGAACGGCGAGAATATTGCCGAATAGGCTTTGGCGAACATCATCAGGTACTTCTGGCTCATACTCGTTTCCTTTCCGAAGTGGACAGGATGCCCATCTCACTTCTGTATTTTGCTACCGTTCTACGACTGATGTTGAGGTGCTCTGCTGTGAGCATCTCAACAATCTTTTGGTCTGATATGGGTTTCGACTTATCTTCTTGGTCTACAATCTCGCGTATTCGCTGTTTGATTTTCCGATGTTCCAGGGTCTCGCCATCTGCATTGGTACGAGAACGAAGGAAGAAGTAGTCGAGGGCATACAATTGTCCATCAATCAGGGCGTACTTCCCTTTTCTTACACGTGATACCGTAGAAACATCCTGACCCGTCAAAGCAGCGACGTCCACCAGGCGCATAGGACGGAGTTGTGATTCGTCCTGAGTGAGGATAAACTCTCTCTGTAGTTTCACGATGGCCTTCATGGTGTTATAAAGTGTATGCTGACGTTGCCTGATAGCATCAATAAACATTTTAGCTCCTTCGACTTTCTGACGCGTGTACTCAAAAGCCTCCAGTTGGGCATGACTCATCTTGTCTGCCTGTTGTTGATACTGTTTGAGTTGGTTTGCATAGTCGCGTGAGACCCTTAATTCAGGCACTTCACCGTTGTTCAACTCAACGTTGATTGTTCCATCGGGTGTGGTTTCGATGATGAAATCGGGTTCAATAGTCTGGGCCCTATCATCTGCCGACTCGCACAATGCCAATCCCGGACGTGGATTCAGTCGACTGATGCCTTCGATGGCTTTTTCGACCTCTTCGCGTGAAGCATGAGTCGCTTTGACGATTCGTTCGATGTTTTGGTGTTGTAACAGGTCGAAGTGGTCATGAATGATGCTCCGTTCCAGTTCCAACCGTTGTTTATATGATGCATCGTTCGCATTCTCCAGTTTCCGGTCCAGCTGAAGCATCAGACACTCCTGTAGGTTACGTGCTCCAATGCCTGCAGGCTCAAACTGCTGCAGAATCTTCAGCGCTTCTTCTATCTCTGCTGTATCTGCATCAATGTTAAAGTGGAACAGCAAATCATCTGATATACTGGCTAAGGGACGATCAATAAACCCTCGATTATCCAACGTTCCAATTAAGAACTCAATCAGTTCTTGTTGCTTTTCCGTGACATTGAAGTCATAAATCTGACGTTTCAGATCTTCTATGAACGACTTGGTGTCACCAATCGGCATCGTTTCTTCGTAGCTCTTGCCATTCGATGGGGCATAGACAGGGATATCGTCTTCTCCATAGGAATCTTCATCATTTGTATCCTCATGTGATGATTCTGCTCCTTCATTGAATTCTTCCTCGTTGTTCTGTCCCTCATCATTCTCATGACCTTCTTCCAGTGCTACGTTGTCATAGCTTTCGGTCTTGATCTTATCTTCCAATTCTACCACGGACAGTTCCAGGAGACGTGCAGTCATGAGTTGTAGAGGGGTCAGTTTTTGCAACTGCCTCTCCACTTGTTCCTGTATCTCAAACTGTCCCTGTGGCATATGTTATCTGCGGCTGTTGGTCAACATCAGGATATAATAGAATAAGGTGGCGAGCGAACTCAGGGCTGCTACCACATAGGTGTAAGCTGCAGCACGTAAGGCACTTACCGCATGATCGTGGGTTTCTGCGTCAGTCAGTCCTCGTGAGTCCAACCATTTTACTGCTCTGCGGCTGGCATCTATTTCGACGGGAAGGGTGACGAGTGAGAAGATGGTGGTCAGCGCATAAAGCACTACACCGATTCCCAGCACATATGGATTGCCTGTATAACTGAGCAGCAACATGCCACCAAGCAGTATCCATGTCATCCAACTGGACGTCGCACTAACTACAGGTACCAACTTCGAACGTAGGGTCAATGGGCCATACGCTGTTGCATGTTGTACGGCATGTCCGCATTCATGGGCAGCTACTGCTGCTGCCATAATGCTATTGCTTTCATACACTCCCTCACTTAGATTCAGTGTCTTGTTGATGGGGTTGTAATGGTCGGTCAGCTGACCCGCAACACTCTGTACCGTTACGTCTGTAATGCCGAAGTCGCGCAACATCAGCTCTGCCGTCTCTTTGCCCGTCAGACCCTTAAACGACAGTATCCTGGAATACTTCTTGAATTTGTTCTTCAAGTTCCATTGTACCAGCCAACTGGCCAATGCGATTCCGATGAAGATAATCCAATAGAGTGCATTCGCAGAAATACCTATACCTTGGCCTGCAAAATAGTTGGGATCCATATTCTTCTTTTATTAATAGTTATCGCTTCGCTCGAAGTTATAAAAGGAAGTAAACTTGCTTAATACTCTTCGAGTCCTCCTTTGGGAAGATAAACCTTCCGTCGTCGCAAACCGAGCTTCTATTACGCTCGGTCGTGGAAGTTAATGAGCTTTCGCTCATGGACATTACCATTGGGTGTTATCTTCAGCAGTCTTTTGTCCTGCACGAAGTGCTTAACTCCCTATTTAACTTCCATTTTAACTCCCTATTTAACTTCTTATTATTCCAACGATTCGTTATAATCCAATTCTGCTTGAACGACAAAGAAAACATCCTCTGGATCGAAATCACCCATCTGATCTTTCTTTGCTTGTTTCACGATATGTTGAGCTACTTCATTCACGTCAATATCAATGTATCCATCTTTGTCTGCTTGCG
>CAMYYX010000107.1 GCA_947303695.1 uncultured Prevotellaceae bacterium
TAGCATCTAAGACCTTCGTCAAGAGCAGCGGTGAAGGTGGAATGGATCAGAACTAGGACCCTCTCCCCGCTTCAATGGTCTTTACACCCCCTTCGGTTCCCCCGTCATCGGGGGACAGAAACCCTTAAAGGGGGAGGGCCAAGGGGGAGGGAACTCTAAACGCTAAACTTTAAATGAACTATGGAAGATCAAAAGAAGAAAGTGATCGCGGAAGTAATCCGCTTCATCATCACAGTGCTTGGCGCACTCCTCGGAACATCTGCGCTGCAATCTTGTGGCTTGCTCTAACGGTCTTTGACCTGTAACTTAATACAGGGGCGTTGTAACATACAGCGCTCCTGTTTGTTTGTACCTTTGTGTGACAGATGAGTAAAATCGAAGTTTAAGTCGAGCAAAAAAATAAATTTGGGGTTCGAGGCGTGGCATTTTGCGCAAGAAAAGCCGCGCCCCCTTGATATTTGTCAATTTATCACGATTTTTTCAAAAAAAGTTGACAAATTGTTTTTCGTGTTCAAAAAAATCACCGTAACTTTGCACCCGAAATCAAAATAGCACGACAATATGTCATTCGTAAGAACATACAACGTTAGTCTGAATAATAATCAGAATAATCAGCAGAACCAGAATAATAATCAGGTTCTCTATTGTTCGTTGTGTGAATCTACCAGTCGGATGAACATATAAAAAGACTGAACAATAAGTATTATAATAAAGGTAAGGCTGGTTCGAAAGAATCAGCCTTTTTCATTTCAATTAATCACAACACAATTACAACACAAACACAAGGTAAAACTTTTTATTAACAACACAAACACAAAGTAAGACATGAAAAGGTTATTTTTAGGAACGATGACGAGTGTGGCTGGAGCATGGTTGCTCGCCACACCGATGGCAAAAGCTCAAGAGAGTGTAGAAGTGAGTGCAGGTGCAGATGTAGTCAGCTCGTACATCTGGCGTGGTCAGGATCTTGGTAGTGCCGCTATTCAGCCTTCACTAAGCGTTGCATACAAAGGTCTCAGTCTCTCCGCTTTTGGTTCGTATGGTTTGGTAGACACCGGTAACACGAAAGAATTGGATTTCACTTTAGCATACGAGACTGGTGGATTGAGTGTAGGTGTAACAGATTATTTCTGCCTCACAAAAGGTGCCACCTACGCACTGACCCCTTATTTCGAGTATGCAGCTCATAAGACAGCTCACGTCTTTGAAGCTTACATAGGATACGACTTCGGACCTGCATCGCTGACTTGGTACACAAACTTCGCTGGTGCCGACGGTGTCAACAAATCGGGAAAGCGGGCATACTCTTCATACGTAGAGGCTACAGCTCCTTTCACATTGGGTGGTCTTGACATGAGCGTCACAGCAGGTGCTGTTCCATACGCAACAGACTTCTATGCAACTGCAACGGGCTTCGCCGTAACAAACGTAGCGCTGACTGCATCGAAAGAGCTGAAGCTCTCCCCCACCTTCACCCTGCCTGTCACAGCATCCATTGCTGCGAACCCAAGCACATCGAAGTGTTACTTCACAATTGGAGTTAGTTTTTAATAGGACCCTCCTCCTGTTCCCCCTTAAAGAGGGGATGATAAAACAGATTACTAAAACTCAAACACAAGGTAAGACATGAAAAAGATTGAAGCAATTATTCGCAGAACTCATTTTGAGGATGTGAAAGAGGCGCTGTTTGCTGCCGACATCAACTGGTTCTCATATTCAGAGGTGAAGGCCATCGGACAGGACCGTCAGGACAGAATCTATCGTGGTGTGATGTACTCGACCGACATCATCGAACGTATCGAGATAACAATCATTTGTCGTGACCAGTTTGTTAAGCCTGCCATCGACGCCATCATGGGAGCTGCTCGCACTGGCGAGGTGGGCGACGGACGCATCTTCGTCAGTCCGGTAGACGACACCTATTCTATACGTACGGGTGAACATGGCGACACCGTACTGGCTGACAAGAAGTAGACCCTCCTCCTGTCCCCCCTTAAGGGGGGATGAAGAGGAGAACGATAACGATAACGATGACGATAACTAAATAGTTAAGGTTAGCGTTAAGGTTAACGTTAAAATTTAAAGTTAAATGGTCAATAATCATTAAAACACAAACACAACACATTATGGAAGATTCAATCATTACTATAAGCGGACTTGACACTGTATGGGTGCTTATTGCCGCAATGCTGGTTTTCTTTATGCAACCAGGTTTCGCACTGGTGGAGGCAGGTTTCACCCGTGCTAAGAACACAGCGAACATCCTGATGAAGAACTTTGTGGACTTCATGGTTGGTTCGGTTCTCTATTGGTTCATTGGTTTCGGCATCATGTACGGAGCCGGTAACGGATTTTTTGGTGAGTTTCATTTGTTCGACTACTCATTCTTCGGCGACACCAACGTGCCTGCAGAGTGCTCTCTGATTTTCCAGACTGTATTCTGTGCTACAGCAGCCACCATCGTATCAGGTGCTATGGCTGAACGTACAAAGTTCTCAATGTACGTTATCTTCTCAATCATCGTATCAGTACTGATCTATCCTATCTCAGGACACTGGTCTTGGGGCGGTGGATGGTTGAGCGAACTGGGATTCCACGACTTCGCAGGTTCAACCAACGTACATGCCTGCGGTGGTGTGATTGCCTTGGCTGGCGCTATGATTCTTGGTCCTCGTATCGGTAAATATACGAAGAGCGGAAAGTCAGTCGCTATTCCTGGTCACAGCCTCACACTTGGCGTACTTGGCGTATTCTTCTTGTGGTTCGGATGGTTCGGTTTCAACCCTGGTTCACAATTGGCAGCCGAAGGTAGTGAGAACGCAATTGCCATCGCAAGAGTGATGTGTACAACCAACATGGCTGCAGCTACAGGTGGTCTTGCAGCATTGATACTCACATGGGTAGTATATGGAAAACCATCACTCTCACTCGTATGTAACGGTGTGTTGGCCGGATTGGTTGGTGTGACTGCCGGATGCGACCTTGTTTCCATCGGAGGTGCGGCTATCATCGGATTGATTTGCGGCGTTGTCATGGTAGGCTCAGTAAGCTTCATCGATAAGGTTTGTAAGATTGACGACCCTGTAGGCGCTGTATCAGTTCATGGTGTGTGTGGTATCCTCGGCACCATCCTCACAGGTCTGCTTGCTACTTATGCTAACGGAGACGTTGCTGCCAATGCAGGTCTGTTCTATGGCGGCGGATGGGATTTCTTCCTCGTTGAAGTATTAGGTACCTTTGCGGTAGCTGCATGGGCATTCACTTGTGGATACGTCCTCTTCTGGGTGATCAAGAAGATTCACGGCATACGCGTTTCTGCACGTATCGAGGAAGAAGGTCTTGACATCTACGAACACGGAGAAACAGCATACAACAGTTAATTTATATTCATTTCATCCTCACCCCCTCTCATTCCTGTGGGAATGAGGGGGGCCAAAAACAGAATTCTCCCCCTTCGCACTCCCCCCAAGGGGAGAGAGGGGCGAGGTAAAAAAACAAAAAAATCAGTAATCATCATGTGTGGATTTGTAGGTATTTTGAAAATCAAGGGCGATGCTCATCAGAAACGTGAGCAGGCCTTGAAGATGTCGGCAAAGATCCGCCATCGCGGACCAGACTGGAGTGGGGTTTACAGTTCAGACCAGACGGTATTGACCCACGAACGACTTGCCATTGTTGACCCGTTCTCTGGCGGACAGCCGTTGTACTCACCCGACAAGAAGAAGGTGTTGGCAGTCAATGGTGAGATTTACAACCATCAGCTGCTGCGTATGGAGACTGGTATTGACTATCAGTACCAGACAGGTTCGGATTGTGAAGTGATACTGGCATTGTACGAACAATACGGTATTGACTTCATCGACAAGCTGAACGGTATCTTTGCGTTCGTCTTGTACGACATGGAGAATGATGATTATCTGATTGCACGCGACCCAATCGGCGTGATTCCGCTGTATATAGGTCATGATAAAGACGGAACCGTCTATGTAGCTAGCGAGCTGAAAGCCCTCGAAGGAGTGTGCGAGCACTACGAGACCTTTCCTCCCGGACATTTCTGCACCAGCAAGCACGGAGGTAAGATCGAGCGTTGGTACAAACGTGGATGGTTCAAGTACGACGAGTCGAAATGGTCAACTCGTAACCATAGCGAGGCCGTACAGATGATACGCGAGGGTCTGATGGCGTCAGTAAAGCGCCAGCTCATGAGCGACGTTCCTTACGGAGTGCTGCTCTCAGGCGGATTGGACAGCTCTGTGGTATCTGCCATCGCAAAACTCTATGCAGCCAAGCGTATTGAGACAAACGATGAGCACGATGCATGGTGGCCAAGATTGCACTCGTTTGCGGTAGGTCTGAAGGGTGCGCCCGACCTTATCAAGGCACGTGAGGTGGCTGAACATATCGGAACCGTTCACCATGAAGTGAACTACACCATTCAGGAAGGTCTCGATGCCATTCGCGATGTCATCTACTTCATCGAAACCTACGATGTGACAACCGTTCGTGCTTCCACTCCGATGTATCTCCTTGCACGCGTCATCCGCAGCATGGGTATCAAGATGGTACTCAGCGGTGAAGGAGCAGACGAGATATTCGGCGGATACCTTTACTTCCACAAGGCTCCGAACGCAAAAGAGTTTCATGAGGAGACCGTACGCAAACTGAGCAAACTCTATATGTACGACTGCCTGCGAGCCAACAAGTCACTCATGGCGTGGGGCATTGAAGGACGTGTACCGTTCCTCGACAAGGAGTTTCTCGATGTAGCGATGTCCATCGATCCTTCACTCAAGATGTGTCCAGGCAACACCATAGAGAAAGGTGTAGTACGCGAGGCCTTTGCCGATATGCTGCCCAAGAGTGTTGCGTGGAGACAGAAAGAGCAGTTCAGCGACGGTGTTGGATATAGCTGGATTGACACCCTGAAGCAGATTACATCCGTAGCTGTCACAGACGAGCAGATGGCACATGCTGCCGAACGATTCCCAATCAACCCACCGCTCAACAAGGAAGAGTACTACTATCGTAGCATCTTCGAAGAGCATTTCCCAAGCGAGTCGGCTGCACGTAGCGTCAACCAGGAAGCATCCGTAGCATGTAGTACAGCCAAGGCCCTCGAATGGGATGCTGCATTCAAGAACATGAACGAACCAAGTGGACGAGCCGTAAAAGATATTCATCTGGCATCTTAATTAATTCATAATTGAAAGATTGGAAAAATCAAGAAATAGTAAATTGTAAATCGTTAAATTG
>CAMYYX010000108.1 GCA_947303695.1 uncultured Prevotellaceae bacterium
GGGACCTCCAGATTATGAGTCTGTTGCTCTAACCAACTGAGCTACAAGTCCGATGTACTGGGTACAAAAAAAGAGGTTGTTCTACCAAGATTCGAACTTGGACTGAGGGAACCAAAAACCCTAGTGCTGCCATTACACCATAGAACAATACCTTATAGCATTTTTGAAATGCGGATGCAAAGGTAGTAAAAAATTCATAATTCATAATTCATAATTCATATTTTTTTAGAAAAAAAGGGGGAAAAAGTTATTTGGTGGTCGTTTTTTGGGCTATGTTATGTACTTTTTTTACATTTTTCTCATTTTTACATTATATAATTTTCTCATTTTTACATTTTTCATTACCTTTGCGGTATGAAAAAGAAAAAAGAAAAACCTATCATTCACAACAAACGCAGAAATAAAATCAGGCTGCATGATGAGGGTAAGAACACTTTGCTGCTAACAGGATTCTTCCTGGCTGTCTGCTTATGGGTGTTGTTCTACCTGACCGACCACAACATCGGTCCTGAATGGACCAAGTGGCTCTATTATGGCGTGATGGCGATTTTGGTGGTTGCATATGGTATTCTGTTGAATTTCTTCCGCTGTCCTGTACGTATGTTCCAAGGACCTACCACGAAGTCGGTGGTGGCTCCTGCCGACGGACATATCGTGGTGATTGAAGAGGTGGAGGAGACGGAGTATTTCCATGACCGGAGGATGATGGTTTCGATTTTCATGAGTCTGACGAACGTGCACGCCAACTGGATTCCGTGCGAGGGTACAGTGATAAAGGTGTCGCATCAGGACGGTAACTTCCACAAGGCTTATCTGCCCAAGGCGAGCGAGGAGAACGAGCGTTCGATGGTGGTGATCCGGACGCCTCATGGTGAGGACATCATGGCTCGTCAGATTGCCGGAGCATTGGCTCGACGCATCGTGACCTACTCGGAGGAGGGTCAGGAGTGTTTCATCGACGACCACATGGGCTTCATCAAGTTCGGTTCGCGTGTGGACCTCTATCTGCCACTCGATGCCGAGATTTTGGTGAAGATGGGTCAGGCTACAGTTGGCGACGAGACGTTGATTGCCCGGTTAAAATAATTTTAATAGGAAGTTAACGAACTTCGCTCGAGGAAGTTAAACCTGCAAGCAGGCTGGAAGTTAAAAAGGAAGTTATAAAAATGCGTAAACATATTCCAAATATTATTACTTGCTGCAACTTGATTTGTGGTTGTCTGGCCACAGGAGCAGCTTTTCATCATCATTTTTCTACTGCGTTCCTGTTCATCCTCTTGGGTGCTTTCTTCGATTTCTTCGATGGGATGACGGCTCGTGCCTTAGGTGTGTCGGGCAAGATGGGTGTGGAACTTGACTCGTTGGCAGATGTGGTGACTTTCGGTGTGGCCCCTTCGGCTATGATCTTCATCCTGTTTGGCAAGGTCTACTACCCCGAAATCATGTACAACTCGTTTTGGTTCAACGTGATGCCTTGTACAGCCTTCCTGATGGCAGCTTTCTCGGCCTTGCGACTGGCAAAGTTCAACATCGACGAACGTCAGCATACCACCTTCATCGGTATGCCTACGCCTGCGAACGCCATCTTCTGGGCTGCGCTGATTTCGAGCAGCGAGGGTTTTCTGACCTCCTACCGTTTCAACGCTCCATTCCTCCTGGCCTTTGAGATTCTGTTCTGCTGGCTCTTGGTATGCGAAATCCCGATGTTCTCGCTGAAGTTCCAGAACAAATCGTGGGCAGACAACAAGGTGAAATACATTTTCTTAATTCTCAGTGCATGCATCCTGACGGCCTGTACCATCATCGGTATCGTTGAGGGTAACGTGTGGCAGATGCTGTCGCGTGGCATCGCCGGATGTATTGGCACGTATCTTGCTATGAGCATCATTACAGGAATTAAGAAAGGAAAAGAATATGCTTAGATTATTTCGGTATCTCCTCAAAACCATCATGGTGCTGATACGTGTGTTTCGATGGCTGCAACGCCTGAAGCGCAAGATTGTATCGTTGTTCTCAGGAAAGCCGACCAGCACCAGTCAGCATAGCAAGGCTACGATTATCCATACAGCAAATACAACTACGCAGAAGCGTAAAGTGTTCGAGCGTGATGAGGGAGAGTACGTGGAGTTTAGAGAAGTGAAATAAATAATGGAGTTAAAGAAGTTAAAGAAGTTAAAGAAGTTACCGCTTTGCTCGACGATGCCAAAGTATGTTATCATTCAGTCTATCGTCGTTAACTTCGAGGCCAAAGGCCGATAACTTCGAGCGAAGCATTAACTCCGATAACTACTAAAAGGTTATGAATGAGGACGAGAAATATATGCGTGAAGCCTTGAACGAGGCGAAGGCAGCTCTGAAGGAGGATGAGATTCCCATTGGTGCTGTGGTGGTGTCGGATGGTCGAATCATCGGACGCGGCCACAACCTGACAGAGACGCTTCACGATGTGACGGCTCATGCCGAGATGCAGGCCATTACTGCTGCTGAGGAATATCTTGGTGGCAAGTATCTGAATCAATGTACCTTGTACGTCACCATCGAACCATGTGTGATGTGTGCTGGCGCTATCGGTTGGTCGCAACTGGGACGACTGGTCTATGGGGCAGCTGACGAGAAACGCGGCTATACACGATATGCACCTGATGCTCTGCATCCTAAGACGGTGGTGGTCAGAGGGGTATTGGAAGAAGAAGCAGCTGAGATGATGAAAGAGTTTTTCAAGGGGAAAAGGTGAATGATGGAAGTGAAACGGATACATCGGATTGAGGTCAGTTCGACCAACACATACCTGAAGGAGTTGCTGACAGCTGGAGTGGAACTGCCGGAGTTGACGCTGGTGGATGCCGATTTCCAGAAAGGTGGTCGCGGACAACAAGGAAACAGTTGGGAGAGCGAACGTGAGAAGAACCTCTTGTTCTCGTTGCTTTGTCATCCCACATTCCTACCTGCTACCAATCAGTTCGTCCTTTCACAAGCCATCGCTGTAGCGGTACAACGCACTTTGAGTGAATATACAGACGGAATCACTATCAAATGGCCGAACGACATCTATTGGAACGACCAGAAAATATGCGGAACCCTCATTGAGTGTAACCTGATGGGGAACTGTATCAAGGACTGCATCATCGGAACTGGCATCAATGTGAACCAGACGGAATTTAAGAGCGATGCGCCCAACCCTGTATCACTCGCTCAGATTACAGGCTTCACCTTCAACCGCCAGACCATCCTCGATAGCGTCGTTCAACAGTTCAAGGAGCTGTATGAAGAATTGAAAGAATCGGGGGGTGAAGCATTGAAGGCAACCTATATGCAGCACCTCTATCGCCGTGAAGGCTTCTACCCTTTTCAGGAGCCCAACGGAGAGACGTTCGAAGCAGAGATTGTGGACATAGAACCAATGGGACACCTGGTACTCAGACGTCGCGACGGAAGCCTCAGCAAATACGAATTCAAGGAAATTAAATACATACTATGACATCAACTCGGAACATACATATTGCCGACTACAATTACGACTTACCTGACGAGCGGATTGCCAAATTCCCATTGGCACAACGTGATAGCAGCAAGTTGCTTATATATAATAAAGGTATGGTGAGCGAGGACGTCTTCACGTCCCTACCCCATCATCTGCCCAAGAATGCCCTGATGGTGTTCAACAACACGAAAGTGATTCAGGCACGACTGCATTTCCAGAAGGAGACGGGTGCCACCATCGAGGTGTTCTGCATGGAGCCATTCGCCCCTGTCGAGTATCAGCAGAACTTTGCACAGACAGGCTCTGTGGAGTGGCTCTGCATGATTGGCAACCTGAAACGTTGGAAGGAAGGGAAACTGACCCGTCGGGTTTCCGTCAAAGGTGATGAAATCAACTTCTGCGCTGAACGACTTCCATACGAAACGCCCAATGCCACAGGTACCAACCATCGTGTTCGTTTCTCATGGGACGGAGCTTTCACGTTCTCCGAGATTCTCGAAGCCGTAGGCGAACTCCCTATTCCACCCTATCTGAACCGTGAGACACAGGAGAGCGACAAACGCACCTATCAGACCGTCTATTCCAAGATAAAAGGGTCGGTAGCAGCCCCCACAGCCGGATTGCATTTCACAGATAATGTGTTGAAAGCCCTCGATGCCTCAGGAATTGACCGCGAAGAGCTCACCCTACACGTAGGAGCAGGTACGTTCAAACCCGTGAAGAGCGAGGAGATTGGCGACCACGAGATGCACTCAGAGTATATCGTAGTCAAGCGGCAGACCATCGAGAAACTGATTGAACACGGAGGCGAAGCTATTGCTGTAGGTACCACCTCTGTACGCACCCTTGAGAGTCTCTATTACATCGGTCTGAAGACCCTCAAGAATCCTGATATCACAGAAGAGGAACTGCATGTGGAACAATGGGAGCCCTACCAAGAGATAAGCGGTGAGAGGTTAGAGGTTAGAGTAGTTTTGCAAGCGTTGCTGGATTGGATGGACCGGAACGAACTCAAGGTGCTACACACCACCACCCAGATCATCATCGCACCTGGATACGAATACCATATCGTGAAGTGGATGGTGACCAACTTCCACCAACCGCAAAGTACCCTTTTGCTGCTTGTATCGGCCTTTGTGAAAGGCGATTGGCGAAAGATTTACGACTATGCACTCGCACATGATTTCCGATTCCTCAGCTATGGCGACAGCAGCCTGCTGAAGATGGGATAGACAGAAAAAGAAGGGGTACCGATTGGCACCCCTTCATCTTTGATGACACACAGTCTTACTTCACAAAGAACTTCTTGCCATTCTGGATGTAGAAGCCCTTCATTGGCTGCTTGACTTCACGACCAGCGAGATCGTAGATGCGACTGTTCTTCACTGGGTCGGCATCGATTCCCTTCACAGCTGAATCGTCCTTACCGATGGTGATGTTGAACGCATAGAGCTTATTGTTGTACTCCATGTAGAGAACGGTCTTGTAAACGTTGTTTACATTTGCATCGTCAACTACCCATGAACGGATGCCGCCTTCGATGAATCCTAATGTGAAGACTGCTTGTTCGATGTCTTCGATAGCCTCACCTTTCTCGTTGAACGCAAATCCGTACATGTCGTCGAAGTTGGCATCGGTGAGTTCACCTGTCTTGTCCATTACCTTCCAAACGCCATTCTCCAGCAATTCGTCCTCAGTACATACGAGTTCCTCGCAGCAGCG
>CAMYYX010000109.1 GCA_947303695.1 uncultured Prevotellaceae bacterium
ATGCGTACGAACGACGAGGGTATCCGTCAGCTGATGGATGCTGATGCTTTCGGACACGATACCGTCGTGGTGGTGCGTGACCATAAACTGTGGCAGATGCAGATGCACCTGGACACTCACTTCAACATCATCGACAAGGACTTGTGTACGATGGTGAGCAGCAGGTTGAATGCAAAGCCTGGCGATCCGGAATACAACACGTGCGACATCTGGGCTCGTCAGCCGGGTACTACGGAATATACGTTATGGAAGCAGGATGTGCCGTTCGTGGAATATATGCGTGGACGTGGTTTCCAGATTATCCCTATCGACTTCGATGATGAGATGCATTATGCGAACAACTTCCTGACGATTGCTCCACGTCATATCATGGCAGTAGGGGGACAGTCGGAGGAGCTGCAACAGAGGTTCCGTGATGCCGGGGTGAATGTGGAATGGATTCCTCTGGAGAACCTCATCGACGGCTATGGTGCCGCTCATTGCATGACGCAGGTGCTACAGCGTGAGGCTTATCAACCTAACGGAACTACGACCGGAGTAAATGGCGTGAATGCCCGAAAGGAAGGAAGTCGGACTGCTTACCGTCTGAACGGGACGGTAGCGAACGAGAATGACCGCGGGGTCATTATTCAGAATGGAAAGAAAATTATTAAATAAAATATTTAACTTTCTGAAGTTATTGAAGTTATCACTTTTAAGAAGTTATCGCTATGCTCGAAGTTATCGCTTCGCTCGAAGTTATCACTGCGTTCGGAGTTATCGCCTTCGGCTCGACAAATGACTGCTGATGTTAACACCTACGAACTATCGTCGGAGTGAAGAGCGAAGGTCTGAGCGGTAACTTCGAGGCCGTAAGGCCGCTAACTTCGCTAACTCCGTTAACTTCTATTTCTACTTCCATTTTTACTTCTTTTCTCAACTTGCGAAAGTTGAGTAAAATATCCTCTCCCTGGCTGGGGAGAGGATATTTTTTATTTAACTGTGAGGGCTTGAACCAGCGCTTCAATTTGCTGGGAGCTCATGCCGTGTGAAAGCAGATAGTCGGAGAATGCATCCACATAGTCGATATATGGCAGTTCTGACTCGTTGCTGACGCCTGTATAATACATCAGGCAAGGGTTGAGTTTCAAATTCAACAATGTGTTGCAGATGTTGGGATTAACTGCAGGGTTGATGTGATAATAGTTGTCGTAGGTGATGAGATAATCGTCCACCATCTCTTCATAGGTTGCTCCGCAGAGTCCCTCAAGTAGCGCACACACATATCCGGTGCGGTCTTTACCTTCTGTACAATGTATGACGTAGGGTGCAGGGTAGGAGGGGAGTTGCTTCAGCGCCTCAATCAGTTGCTGGTTGTAGTCGTCTGCAGTAGGGTCGGCACTCAACGGACAAAGTATCACAGCGCCTGCATCCCAAAGCGTTTGGCTGTAAGGAGGTAAGGTGTAGGTGAGCATTTTCGCCTGTGAGTCGGCGAGGTTCAGCACGGTCTTGATGCCTTCTTGCTCGAGATATTCGGATACGAAATAAGCTCGGTTGTTCTTGTTGTTGAACGGCGAAGCACTACGGTAGAGTGTGTTGCTCGCAATGTTGCCAGCATTGACTACGCGTGCATTCGCATACTGCTCGTCGGAGAGATTGGGGTAGTCGGAGCGGTTGTTGGTATATTTCATGCCCAACGCTTGTTGTACGTTGAGACAGCCGCCCTTTTCCTTCAACTTGATTGTGATGGTATGGTCTTCCAGTCCCATGAGTTCCTGAGGCAGTCCGACATTACTGGTGGTGAAGCAGAGGGAAGGATAGGTGGGGTAGGCTACGAGGACGTATTCTCCGTTAGCGGTGTAATAGCCGTCGTAGTAAGGCATAACGATTTCCTTGTCGTCGATGATGACGCTAACGAGGTCGCCGAGGGTGAATCCTGCATTCGTCATGTCTGCTTCCGTAAAATCAAGCATGGCACCTTTATAAGTATTGTACACTACGATCTTACCTTTCATCAACGGCTCAGCAACGGGGATGTCCTCGTTGGAGCAGGATGTGGCAAGGGTGAGTAAGCTTACAAGGACAACGAGGAGGGACGACCTCCACGTGATCTGAAAGAATGATGATGGTTTGAGGGTGTCGGACTGGATTGGTTTCATATTTTCTATTTATTATGAAAGGACGCAACCTTTAAGCTACGTCCTTTTCTATGGATGAATGATTGTGTTATTTTACAAGGAACTTGCAACTAGACTTGCTGCCGTTAGATGCCTTGACGGTTGCAACATAGACACCAGCTGGGAGATTGCCTACAGAGACTGATGCATTTCCTGATTCGAGGTTGACCTTCAGGCTCTGCTGATGCTGACCTGCAGCTGAGTAGATGTCGAGCTGTGCAGTTGCTGCTGATGAGGTGATAAGAAGCTCTGTACCAGAGAAGCGTATATTGATCTTATCGTTCTCAGCAAGGATGTTCTCGATAGCAGATGGATCGTCGATGATGACACCATCGTCAACTCCGATGAACTCGTCGCAAGTATGGAGCGTGTTGGTCGTACTGATGGTAGGACGGTTCATGATGTAGAGGTTGTTTCCTCCGTCAGGATAGCGGCCTACAGTCTGGTCGTGCTTATGTGCCTTGTAAACAAGGTGGTCGGCAAAGTAACGGAATGACGGATGTGCCTCACAGAATTCAGGGTTGTTGGCGATGAACGCATCAGACGAAGTGATGATGACCTCCTTGTCGTCCTCATTACCCAGCTTGAAGTCGGAGTGGATGTTTGAGAACCAGATGCCATCACGAACGACGTTGAGTGGCATAGCTGTGAAGACAGGATCGATAGACTCGAGCTTATCAGCCCAGATGATGAGTTTGCCACCTGGCTGAATGAGGGTCTGCTGGTCAGGATTACCGGCAGGAATCTGATACTTCTGAGGCTTGTTAGGATTGTCGCTGATATACATACCTGCTACATTGATGGTCATATCTGTAGCGTTGTAAAGTTCAATCCAGTCGTTCTTCTTACAGTGCTCGTTGACATAGATGTCGTTAGCTGCACTCACTTCGTTGACACGGATCGGAGCATAAGCCACATCTTTGCGGTTGGCGATGATATCGCTGTCAGGGATTGCCTCGTATTGTGCTGTGACGGTAAGGCGAGAAGAAACTCCTGAGAAGATGGCTTCAAGGTCGAGCTCTTTGCCACTTTCGGTCTTCGTATCGCCTGCACCTTCAATCTTCCAACCCTTGAATACATAGCCTGATGGAGCATCCGTTGTCAGTACGGCTGGAGAAAAAACGGTACCATCGAACTTACCTGTAGTTATTCTCACGTCGTTGAGCAGCAACTCAGCCTTCGAGAGGTCGCTCTTGATAACGACATCATAGCCATTAGGCAGACTGAAGAAGTTCTGCATCTGACGGATACGTTCAGTACGTTTCTCTGTGTTGGTGATTTTGTTGAGCAGGGTACGTCCTGATATTTCGTTACCGGCAAGGTTGTATTTGGTTAAGTTGGGTGTATCCCATGGGTCTTTTCCATCGAGGGCTAATGCAGCCTCGCTGTATGCGGCCATTGCACGGATAATCTTTGAAGAACGTCCTGTAGCAAAGACGCTACCATGAAGGATGCAGTAGGTATCGATGAACTGTTTGCGGAATCCTTGGTGTGCGAGCAAGTTGGAAAGCAGGTCGGTGAGGGATTTGCTGTCGAACCAGCCTCCGCCGCCTCCCCAGCCGCCGCCTCCCCAGCCGCCGCCGCCCCAGCCCCAAGGATCGTTACCTCCTCCTTGGTTGCCTTTGTTGGCGTTGAATTTGTCGAAATTATTGCGGTTGAAGCCTTCATCGACATCGAAGAAGACGAAGTGGAACTTACCATCGTTACGATCGCGGAATCCTTTCGTGTTGTTGTTGTTTTTAACCCAGTCCTCGGAACCGACATAAAGTTCTGCTGCAAAGTAGTTGCAAATCTCATCGATGTCGCACAACTCACAAATCTTACGCCAGATTTCTTCATCGTTAGGCTTAGATGAGAGGTCGTTACAGAGAGTGGTCCATTCTACGAACTTGGTATCATCGCCAGCTTTCTGAGTATAACCGCCGCCTCCATATTCGAACTGGTCAACATTGTCTTTGTCGATTCCATAGTTGGCGTATGCAAAGTTCTTGTTGTTGGTCTCACGGATGTTGAACATGAACTGGTACTTACCGTTTACGAATACATGTGAGGGCTGGTATGCCTGGCAATCGAGATAGAAGCCACTGCTATTGATAATCTCGTGGATAGCAGCATCGAAAATGCGGCAATCGCAGTCGTTACCTCCGTTGCGCACGAGGATGGCCTTGTTCTTGATATATGGCTTCTGAGAGAAGATAGGGTAGTCGAAATAGTTCTTCTCGCCATAAACCTTATTCGCCTTGAGTTTGAATGATGGAGAAGGTGGGAAGTGACGACTCCATCCACCGCTAATCTGTAAGTTCACCATCTGATTGAGTGCCATACAATATTCAGCAGCACTATCGGGAACCAACAACTCGAAGTTGACAGGGCGTTCCCATCCGCGGTTCTTGTTGCTTGTTCCGTCTTTACCGTGAACAAAACGATAACCACCACTATCGCTTGTACCGTTGGTACCATCTACGAAGACACCTATCTTATTATCGTACAAGTTCTTGGAATCGGTAACAATTGACACGATAGGGAGGTAGTAGTTGGTCATATTATAAATATAGGTATTTGTAGATACGTCGCTGGGCAGGTATCCGTCTTTATAGAAGCGGAAACGATAGACGTAGTTCTTCTGTTCACCTATATTGAACACACCATCCTCACTGGTCGAACCGTTCTCAAGCGTAGGTACCGACCCATCAGTGGTGTAGCGGAGAGTTGCTCCTTCAGGAATATCGACATGGATGTCGAATGGCTTTGTATAGACGGTTCCAGTATGGTCAACAAGTGGCATGTCGAGCTGCTCGTCAGCAAAGATACTACCGATATTGCTCTTGCCTTCTGTTGGGGTATAAGTATATCCCCATTCGTCTCCACCGTCAGTCACACGTGCATAGCTGGTACGTGCGATAGCTTTTGGACAAATCTGGGTAATAATCACCTTACCATTCTTGTCAGATATATAAAGGGTGTCACCCTCAGGCATAATCTTGAAGTTGATTTGCTTGTTGGCATCGTTGCTGTATTCGTT
>CAMYYX010000110.1 GCA_947303695.1 uncultured Prevotellaceae bacterium
ACCGCATCAACGCATCAACGTTGAAGATAGAGAAAAAGACCGCTAGCGTTTGGCAGAAGTACGGACCGCAATACCTTCAGCCTGTTATCGAAATCATAGAACATAAGGCCGACGGGGCTGCGACCCTCGAACCAGGCGATTACGTCATCGGTCACGCCAATCAGCTCAATGGCTCATTAGCATCCATCAAAATCGAGGGCATCACAGACCTGAAACCTGCCCTCACAATTGATGAGCAGGGACAAATCGTCCTATCGCTCGGTTCAATGCGCGGAGCGGCAGAGATTACTTGGAGCGGAACCACATCAGGCACTTGGGACTTTGCCAAGACAGCGAACTTCTTCCTCGCTGGCGATGCCGAGCAAACCCCTGAGATATTCGTCAAAGGTGATATCGTCAACTTTACCGACGAAGCCACACGCACAGCTGTCACTCTTGACGATGAGATTGAAGCAGATACAGTCCGTTTCTGTAATGACACAAAGAGCTACACACTTTCAGGAACAGGTGCAATTGTTGGTTCTTCCGCATTTGTCATGGAAGGAAGCAACTCCGTCACCATCAGTACTGAGAGCAGCTACACTGGTGGCAACTATCTGAGAGGAGGTACAACTACGGTCAGTGTTCTCTCCAACTCCACCAAGCCAAAAGGAAACCTCGGTGGCGTAACAACAAGCGCAACGAAGTTCACAATGGAGAATGGAGCCATCCTCAAAACCACAGCCGCCGTGACGAACGGTTCCCCTATCCGTATGATTGGCGATGGCGGTGTCATCAACAACTCAGCCGACTTCAATCAAGAGGCAGCATTCAGTGGTACGACCCTTACGAAACGAGGTAGCGGTTGGCTCAAGCCGAGCGTTGAGAGCACGCTCCGCAAGCTCATCGTCGAGGCAGGCACCGTCGATGCTGGAGCTAAGGTAGCAAACAACGTTGAACTGCAAGGTACAGCTGCGATCACAGGCAACGGATTCCTTTCTACCCCAATCTTTGTAGCTGATAAAGCAAAAGCAAAGTTGACCACCATAAACCGACAGACCACCAACCTGGCACTTACAGGTAAAGGCCAACTCACCGTCTATTGTGCGACAGAGAAAGGCAGCAACTACTATGCGACCCGCACCCCTATTAACTTCAACCTTTCTAAGTTCCAAGGCACACTCGTGGCAGAAGCCGTCTATACGGCTGACGGACGCTTCACACTAGACACCAGTTCTGGAGGTGACGGATGGACGCTCAACATTCCTGATGGACGCTACGTGCAGAACTCAGGCAAGACGCTCCGTATGGGACAGCTTACGGGAAAAGGTAGCTTAGGTGGCTATAGCGCATTCCGCAACGGTGTCACAGCCGTAGCCAACACATGGCAGGTCGGTAACGACTCAACGGACTTCACGTTCGAGGGGATTGTGACCAGTATCGACAACTTCAACAAGATGGGAAAGAGCCGCATGACCTCAAAGGGAACATGGGACAATACAGGTTCCGTTACTGTTTCTGCAGGTACGTTGATGATGGATGGAGCTTCGTTAGGTACGGGAGCCCTGACTGTAGCAAAAAATGCCACGTTGGCGGGTGTAGGCACATTGAAAAACAGCGCTGTCACCGTCAGCGGTATGATTCAGCCAGGAAAGAGTTCGGTAGCCTACACGGGTACAATCGATCTCGGTGGACAGAACCTTACAATCAATAGTACCGGTACATATAAGTTGTGTGCACGGATGTGTACGACAAGTCGAGTCAGAGGTTGTACCAGTCTGGCGAACATCAACAAGTTAACAATGAACGGAACGATTGAAGTGGTATTATCAGAATACCAGACGTTATCTGCCGGTGATTCAATCCGCATATTCGACTGTAAGTTATTCAGTGGAAGTCCGAAACTAAAGTTACCACGTAAGTTCATTTGGGACACCAGTCGTATCCGTGAAGGTCTGCTGTTCGTAGTAGGCGAAGCGACACTCGAAGACGTGAATGGCGACGGAGTAGTCGACACACAGGATGTGTTGAAGGTATACGAGCAGATGCAGCAAGCAGAATACAATGAGGCAGCTGACGTGAATTGTGACGGAGTCATCGACACTCAAGATGTGTTGCGAATCTATGATGCTATGCAAGGAGACCCTCTCCCCGCTCTCCCTTAACGGGCGAGAGTTTAAAGGGGCAGGAATGAACAAATAAACAAATAAGAACAATAGTAAATAGTAAATGGTTAAATTGTAAATAAGAAGATGAATAAGGAATATATCATTACGGCACGTTCAAATCAAGTGGCAAAGAACGGCAGTCATTATGCCAACCTGAAGATTACTGCACAAAAAGGTGAAGCACTCAATATCAGTGTATGGGACATGGAAGAAAATGAGGGACCTCATGTGGAGGACATCATCACCATCGATATGGATACCATCAGAAACATACGGTTTCCAAAGAAAGCAGACTTTGGCGGTTTCCGCGGATGCCGGCATGCGACACCCAACGACCCACTCTATCAGCTCATCCCACGTCCTATTGACAAATCCGTATGGGATCAATGTCTTGACAAGATGATTGGGTGGTGCAACGATCAGCAGTTGGTGGACTTTGTTCAGGAGGAAAGGGACAATCTGTATGAGCAGTACAAGAATCAGACAGCAGCCACCTCACTGCATCATGCCTTCAAAGGAGGATTACTCAATCACACCTATGAGTTGCTCCACATGCTCGAGGGACTTTATCCCACCCTTCCACCACTGAAGATTGAGCGATGCATCATCGCCATCCTCTTCCACGATTATGGCAAACTGAAGGAATACGACGAGAACATGGAAGGCACCAAGTACATGTACCTCATGGGTCACACCTACATCTCTGCCCATGTACTCCACAACAAACTCAATACAGCAGGTATCGGCAACGAAGAGACCATCCGCATCGTTCATTGTGTACTGGCTCATCATGGTCAACTGGAATACGGCAGTCCTGTGGTTCCTTGTACACAAGAAGCACTTGTGGTGCACTACATCGATAATCTATCTGCACGCACCTATGCTTGTGACGAAACAGCCAACATGGAAAAGTGTTTTGCGCTTGGTACCAAGGTGATAAAGGATTGATTAATAATAAATAAAAAAAGGAGTCATATCCACCACGGACCTGACTCTCTCCTACTAATTTACACTATTAATCACCTTAAGAGTGATAAAAAAACTAAGTGCTTCTTTTGAATCCGTTGCAAAGTTAAGAGTTTTTTCTTTATCAGCAAACTTTTTTGCATTTTTTTTTGTATTTTTGCAGCGATTATTAGGTTAACAGGTTAATTGTTTAATCCGTTAACCGGAAAATTGGGAAAAAAACGATGAAAAAGAACCAACTGATATTGAAGGACACGTCATTTGTGGAGCTGATGGCTCGACGTATCTTCAACGTACTGATTGTTGCGAATCCTTATGATGCCTTCATGTTGGAGGACGATGGACGTATCGACGAAAAGATTTTCGATGAGTACTCTAAATTGGGATTGAGATACCCTCCCCGTTTCTTCCGTGCTGCCAATAAAGACGAAGCGACGCAGTTGATGCGCCAAACGAAATTCGAATTGGTCATCTGTATGCCAGGAAACGACAGCAACGACGTGTTCGACATCGCCCGTTCCATCAAATCGACATTCCCCGAAATACCCATCGTGGTGCTCACACCCTTCTCACATGGTATCACGAAACGAATGGAAAACGAAGATCTGAGCATCTTCGAATATGTGTTCTGCTGGTTGGGCAATACCGACTTGCTGCTGTCCATCATCAAGTTGATGGAGGACAAGATGAACCTGGAGCACGATATCAAGACGGCTGGTGTACAGATGGTGCTCTTGGTGGAAGACGGTATCCGCTTCTATTCGAGCATCCTTCCCAACCTTTATAAGTTCGTGCTGCAACAAAGTCTGGAGTTTGCTACTGAGGCCCTGAACTCACAATTGGAGACGCTGCGTATGCGTGGACGTCCAAAGATTGTGCTGGCTCGCACCTATGAAGAGGCTTGGGAGCTATACTATAAGTTCAAGGACAACACATTGGGAGTCATCAGCGACTGTGAATTCCCAAAGGAAGGGAAGAAAGATAAGCTGGCAGGTTTCAAACTCCTCTCAGCTATCCGTGCTGAGGACGAATATGTGCCGCTCATCATGGAATCATCTGAACTTGAGAACAAGGAGTTGGCACGCCAGTGTCATGCCAGTTTCATCGATAAGAACTCCAAGAAGCTCGACATTGACCTGCGCGACCTCGTACGTAGATATTTTGGTTTCGGAGACTTCATCTTCCGCAACCCTGACACCATGGAGGAGGTAGCACGCATCAGAAATCTGAAGGACCTGCAGGATAACATCTTCACCTTACCACGCGAGTCGCTCATGTATCATGTATCTCGCAACAACGTAAGCCGCTGGTTAGGTTCACGAGCATTGTTCCCCATCTGCGACTTCCTGAAGAAAATCACATGGCGCACCCTCCAGGACGTGGATGCCCATCGCCAGTATATCTACGATGCCATCGTGAGCTATCGTAAGATGAAGAACCGTGGTGTGGTAGCAACCTTCCGTCGCGATCGTTTCGACCGCTTCTCCAACTTTGCCCGTATCGGTGAAGGTTCACTTGGAGGTAAAGGACGTGGTCTGGCATTCCTCGATAATATCATCTCACGCTACGAAGAACTCAACCAGTTCGACAATGCAGAGGTCACGATTCCAAAAACCGTGGTACTCTGTACCGATATCTTCGACGAGTTCATGGACACCAACGAACTGTATCAGATAGCCCTGAGCGATGCATCCAACGAAGAGATACTCCATCAATTCCTGCATGCACGTCTGCCTGAGCGGTTGGCGGAGGACCTCATGGCCTTCCTCG
>CAMYYX010000111.1 GCA_947303695.1 uncultured Prevotellaceae bacterium
CGTTTGAACCATGATTGTATGCCCAATAAACCCACGAAACTACACCTGGCTCAATCCAACTGGTATCCTTCAGTTTGCAAGGTTCGCTCACGTCAGTCACAAGCGTACTCTCCACGACATCAGCCAAGCTACCAATCATCATCACCTTCCACGAACTCTGATGGGCTGTCTGCTCGTTCTGGTCGTGTTTGATGTTAAACTTGTTCTTCCCATCGAGACTATAGAACGACGAAGCTGCCTGATCGTGACGGATGTTAGCCTCAGAAAGAAGCGCGAACACATTATTCGGGAACTCAAAGAGCGCAGGGAACGACAGACGGTCGCCTTGCTTCATCTGACGGTTCTTCGGGAAGAAACCCTCTGCACCATCGCTCCAATTCATAATCCAACTATTAATATAATAAGGTATGGTGATTGCCACGTCTGTCTCGGCTTTATCACCCATACTTTCACGACCTACTTTCCGAAATGCCACACCGTCGTTGAACACACGTACGAAAAGATAGCCGCCACTCCCCAGTTCGTAGACCGACTCCTTACCTTTGTTCACACAGTGTCGACGTTTGCCCGAAATCATCGTGTAGTCTTCCGTGAAACTGCGGGTATCGCCACCACGGATACCTTCGAATTCTGCTGTATAGATTTCCTGCCACTTACCATTCTGCTTATAGCTAATGGTGATGTGGTCGTTAAACTTATCGGCCTTGATACGTCCGTTAGGTGACGTCTGAGCAAATAGGTTGATGCCGCAAAGGGCACAGATCATTACAAATACAATTCTTTTCATGTTTTATCTGATTATTACTGTTTTATCATGGTTATTGCGGTTCATGCTCCTCTACATCGATGTATTGGCCAGCATATCAAACACCTTGATATATTTATTAAACTCTTCCTTATCATCCACACCCGAGTCACCCTCGTCCTCAACTTCCGGCGACTTCACCTTCCGGTCGATACACTCACCGTTCTCGTCAAAGTAATAACGGTATTCGTATGTCTCGCCCTCCTCCGTCGCCTGAGTGAACGAGAAAATCAGTTTGTGGCTATCGGGAGCAAGAAGGTATTCACCATACTCTTTGAAGTACATGCTGTTACGCTGATCCGAGATAAAGTAACAATGGTTTCCTCCCTTCTCGTCTAGTTCAAAGAAAAACTTCACATCATTAGTCACAGGAGGATAGTCCTCTGCAAGTTGGTCATGAATCACGATACGCATATCGCGAGGCAATTCCGACTTGCTGTTCTTCGCCTCCTTATTCTTAGCACTCGTATACGTGCTCTTGATCATCTTCAAGCGGTCAGCCTTCGCAGTCGTCTTTACGTTCGACTCTGCCTGTTCCACTTCCTTCCGATTCACCATCGTCTCAAAGACTTCCAGATACTGTTTAGCCTGCTTCAGCTCCATTCCACCATCATACGGTTCCATATCAACCTCATCAACATCCTTGCCACCTTCCTTCTTTTTCTGCTCAATCAGGTCACCATCCTCGTCATAATAGTAACGATTCTCAAACACATGACCCGCATCCGTCTCAGTTCGGGTAAAGACAAACAGCAGATGGCCCTTCTCTGGGTCAAACAGCCATTCACGATTGATTAAGTGACCATGAGCAGAGAACTCCTCTGCTATGAAATAACAGGCAGAAGTAGGGTCTATCACTTCATCCGTCGGCTCGTACTTCTTCTTGAAGAAGAACTTCAGTTCTGTCTCCTCATTGATGATAAAATCTTCGTCCACCTGCGTACCGTCATTCAGCGTGATCGTCATATCATGCGGAGACTTACCCCCCTTACCATTCGTAGCCACCAACTGCTTCGCTATAGAATACACCTCGCGAATATGCTTCATCTGCTCATCCTTCGACCCACTGCCCTGCTCAAAGAAAGCACTCAATGTCCTGAGAATCGTGTTGTAAGTCGTCACAGCCAACTCCTTCGGTTCGTGCGTGTACCACGTAGCATTGATCTTCTGACCATCAGCATACTCCATATACACACGATACGAGGTGCCACCCATCATTTCATCATCACGGTTGTACCCTTTCAGCTTACCCACGTCCAAGTCCTGCAATATCTGTTGCATCCGCTTCACATCCTCAGCCGTAACCGTCCGCTCTTTCTTCTTTTCTAGATGCGTACCAGCATCCGTACACCTCACCACCTTCGGAATTATCCCTTCGTCGGCAATCAGTTCAAAATAATCCTTCCCCTTGTCAGGAATACCATATGGCGTTGCAGCGCAACTACAATAAATCAACTGCGACTTCGGAGTCGTCTGCGCCCAGCAAGTCATCAGGCTTAACATGAGCGGTATCAGTAACATCAATCTTTGTTTCATTGATTTGATTATTTTTGATGGTGCAAAGTTACACTTTTCCAATGAAACCACAAAACGTTTTAGCCAAAACTTTCCTCATCCCTACTCCTTCTAACCGGTAATCAAAAAAGGAGAGCCGAAACTCTCCTATTTTGTTTCCTTACCTTTTAAAGGAATTAAGGGCTGGTATAATTAGAAATTAACTTTCACACCACCCATAAAGGTAGCACGTGGCATTGGGTAACCGAGGTTGATTTCGTACTTCTGTGCCAACAGGTTCTCGCCTCGTGCCCACAGGTTGATGTTGTCGGTGAGCTGATAGCTGAGCGAGAGATTCAGCAGGCAGAAGTTCTCCTTCGTCTCTGTTGCACCTACCGATGTGTACAGTCCTGCCACGTATTGCAGACCAGCATTAGCAGTCCACTTATCGAGGTTGTAGTTTGCACCTAGGAATCCTTTGTACTCAGGAGCTGCCACAAGCGGATTGTTCATGTGGAGGTAGCTATGGTTGGTATTGAAAGCAAGATGGTCAGACACAATATACGAGAGTTCGAATTCTACACCACGGTTGACAAACTCACCCGAGTTGACATTCTTCATGTTAATAGTCTGGATGATGTTCTTGCCATCATTGAGGAAGAAGTTGATGCCATAGTGCAGACGGCCGTCCATGAGGCGCTGCTTCCACGAAAGTTCGTAGTTGACCATGCTTTCGGCTTCGAGCTCGTCATTAGCAGGCTTGTAGAGGAACATATCTTTCGGTGTTGGGTTGCGGAAACCTTTGCTGACAGCAAATTTGGCTTCACCCGTGCTGAGAGGACGAACCACGACACCTGCAGCCGGAACCCACTGGCCGCCAGCCTTTGAATGATGGTCGTAACGAATACCTGCATCGAGGGTAAGGATTTTGGCAATGTCCTGACGGATGTCGATGTAGCCTGCCACTTCGTTCTCGTGAGCATGACAACTCTGCATCAGTCGCTGAGCTGTAGTCACACGCTGATTAGTAGCTCGGTCTGTGTAGTAAGCACGTCCATAGATATGCTGATAGTCGAATCCTACGGTCGTGGTGTTACCCTCGAACGGAGAGATATTCTGATAGATGGACACACCGGCAACAGCATCGTTAGAGCGGAAGAGGTCGGTCTGTGGAGTACCGCCTACGTTGTAGCCATCGTTGATTTTATGACGGCCGAAGTTGTCGTAGATGTGAATGGCACCCGATGTACGGTCGAAGTGGTTGCTGAACACAAGGCTAACTGCACCACGGGTAATCCACTGATCATTCTCCAATTTGGGTTGGGTCACGCTGCCTGGGTTGCTGGCGTTGAAGTGGGTGACGTTGATGTCGGCATAGATGTCGAAGTTGTCGTTGATATCATAGCCAAGCTTCACATATCCGCCGTATTGCTCAAAGCCCATGTTGCGGCGATGGTTGTCGCTGCGTCCGTACTGAGCTGCCACGGTGCTGTTGAACTTGCCGCTACGTACCTGATTCGATGCTTCGGCCTGCACGGTTCCCCAGCTTCCTGCACCGACGTTGACTTCGGTGCTGACACCATCAACATAGTTCTTACGTGTGATGAGGTTGATGACACCGCCCATCGCATTCGAACCATAAAGGAGCGAAGCCGGACTGCGTACCACCTCGACACGTTCGACAGTCATCGTCTGATAGCTGTCGGCAATGCTGTGACCGAAGATGCCCTGATACTGAGGATGTCCGTCGATGAGTACCATGACCTGTCCCGTTCCCGATGATAATCCACGCATCATCATACCTCCGGCAGCACCAGTGCTGACACCATAACCCATCATACCACGACTGGTAATCATCAAGCCTGGCACTTGTTCCATAAGCGTTGGCAGAACTGACAGGCGGTTTTCCTTCGTCAGCATGCCTCGCGAGAGAGAAGTCACCGTCATCGGGAGATGTCGCACATCCGTCTGGCTTCGAGCTCCCGTGACTACGATTTCGTTCAAATTTCCTCCATAAATAGAGTCGGTGGGCCCGGCATGGAGATCCGCCACCCACATGACTGCTGCCGAAGCAACAGCCAGAGTAACAAATTTACTTTTCATACATATATCATACCCGCTTATGGGTATCTTTTTCCTGGTAATTAGTTTATTCATTTGCAAAAGTACAATAAAAATACCAAACCACAAAATAAATAAGGTAAAATGTTTGGAGATTACTTTTTTTGTCGTATCTTTGCAAAACAATAATACCTATCAAATGAGAATTACATGAAGAAACTATTGATATTTTGCCTGACACTCTGCTTATTTCCCCTTTGCGGATACGCCCAGCAGAACCCGTTCGGAAACGCATTGGTTCCCGACATGATTGCCGATGCAAGCATCATCGAGGTCGACGGTACATTCTACTGCTACGCCACGACTGACGGGTATGGACGCGGATTGGACACTTCTGGTCCTCCTGTGGTGTGGAAGTCGAAGGACTTTGTCAACTGGAGTTTCGAAGG
>CAMYYX010000112.1 GCA_947303695.1 uncultured Prevotellaceae bacterium
CCATCTTTTCACGGATAGCTGCCAGACCTACGATAGCGAGCGTCCAACCGATACCAGAACCGAGAGCGTAAGCGATACAGTCACCTACCCCACCGATAGCCTGGGTTGAAGTCTCCGGGTCTAACAGGATACGCTGTTGCATAAAGAGAGATGCACCCATGATGGCACAGTTCACTGCGATCAACGGGAGGAAGATTCCCAGTGCGTTGTAGAGTGATGGAGAGAACTTCTCGACCACCATTTCCACCAACTGCACCATAGCAGCGATGACTGCGATGAACAGGATGAATGCAAGGAACGTAAGGTCCACACCTTCGACCAGAGCGCCGTTAGCGAGTACCTTCGTCTGAAGCAGATAGTCTACAGGAACGGTAATCAGCAGCACGAACGTAACTGCGATACCAAGTCCGAGACTCGTCTTTACTGTCTTAGATACTGCGAGATAAGAACACATACCTAAGAAGAAAGCGAAAATCATGTTGTCCACAAATATTGAACGGACGAACAAACTAATGAAATGTTCCATAATGTTTCTGTTTTGTTAGGTATGTTATTACTTATTCTCTTCTTTGTTTACCGCACGGTGTACCCAGATGAAACAAGCCACGAGGATCAACGCCATAGCAGGCATGGTCATCATACCGTTGTTGATATACAGACCGCCATTATCCATGTATGCGCTGTCTGGGATAATCTGGAAACCGAGTATCGAACCGAAACCGAGCAGCTCGCGCAAGAGTCCTACTACGACAAGCACGAACGCATAACCCAGTCCGTTACCTATTCCGTCGAGGAAACTCTCCCAAGGACCGTTCTGCATAGCGAAGGCCTCCAAGCGTCCCATCAGGATACAGTTGGTGATAATCAGTCCGACATATACGCTGAGCTGTACGCTCACATCATACACATATGCTTTCAGGATGTTGCTCACGATGGTTACCAAAGCAGCTACGACCACCAGCTGAACGATGATACGTATACGGTTTGGAATGGTCTTACGAAGCAACGAGATAATCACGTTCGAGAAAGCCGTGATGACCGTAACAGAAAGTCCCATTACGATGGCTGGCTTCAGCTGCGAAGTGACTGCAAGTGCTGAACAGATACCGAGCACCTGTACGGCAACCGGGTTGTTCAGGTTCAGTGGGCCTGTGAATACGGCACCATTCTCTTTTGAAAATAAACTCATATTCTTAGTCCTCCATTTCTTCTACTTTAGGTTCGATGGGCTTGTCGATCGTCTCAATCTTCTCATATTCATCAACTTCTGGGATCGCTTCTGCTTCAGGAGCAGCTCCGCCTGCGAAAGCCTTGATTTCGTCTGCATGTTCTTTCAGTCCGGCCTGTATCATGTCGTTCACACCGTTCGAAGTCAGTGTGGCACCTGTTACAGCCTCTACAACAAATTCCTGTCCGAGGTTACCTTCCTTGCCTTTCTTCAATACGCTGAGGGCTACGTTGCCGCTCTCATCGAAGATCTGCTTGTTCTGGAATGCATCCTGGAAACTCTGGTCGTCCTTGATACGGGCACCAAGACCAGCGGTCTCAGACTCGTGGTTGAAGAACGTTCCGAACACGGTCTTACCGTCCTTATTGATGGATACCCATCCCCAGATGCCGCCCCACAGACCTGCACCTTTCACCTTCACGATCAACTTCTCCTGTCCGTCAACCATTGCGGTGAGTGTTGGGCTGTCGAGCTCTCCACTTGTGATAACTTCGTTGTACTTAGCGTCAGCATCCTCGCAGTCACGGATGTTCAGTGATGCCAGGATCTGCTTCTTCGTGTCGAGTGCTACGTTCTTGTCCTGAGTCTCCTTCAGGGCTGAAGCGACAAACGCAAGAAGGAACGCTACGATGATGACCATGATGGCAGCATATACTATCGTATAGACATTGCCGTTTGTATTCAATTTAGCCATAGTTCTTATTCCTCCTTATTTTACTTTAGCACGCTTCAAACGCTTGTTAATATTAGCTTGAACGAAACAGTAGTCGATCAGCGGAGCGAATACGTTCATCAGCAGGATTGCGAGCATCATACCCTCAGGGAATCCAGGATTCAATACACGGATGATGATAGCCATCACACCGATCAGGAATCCGTAGATCCATTTACCTGCCTCTACACGACAACCCGTTACAGGGTCGGTAGCCATGAAGACAGCACCGAATGCAAATCCACCTACTGTCAGCTGCTCCCACCATTCGAAGTTCTGTGCGCCATCGTAGCGGAGTAAGAATGCCATCAGGGCACCACCGGCGAAGGTCGAGAGGATAATCTTCCAGCTTGCGATACCAGCCCAAATCAGGATGACTGCACCGATCATGATAGCGATGAACGAAGTCTCACCGATTGAACCAGGAATCGTACCGATGATTGTATCCATAGCGCTGTAGCTTACAGGCTCACCTGCAGCGAGCTGACCGAGCGGAGTAGCTTGACTGTAACCGTCAACCGTACCGTTGATACAATCCATGTATTCAGCATTCACCCACACTTTGTCGCCCGACATCATTGCTGGGTAAGCAAAGAATAGGAACGCACGCGTTACGAGTGCAGGGTTGAAGATGTTCATACCTGTACCGCCAAATACCTCCTTCGCAAAGATTACAGCGAATGCTGTAGCGATAGCGATGATCCACAATGGGCAGTTTACAGGAACAATCAATGGAATCAGCATACCGGTTACGAAGAAACCTTCGTGAACCTCTTCCTTCTTCCACTGAGCGATTGCAACCTCGATACCCAGACCTACTGCGTATGATACCACAATCTTAGGCAGCATCACAGCCAGTCCGTACAGGAACTGGTTCAGCAAGCAGCATTCCTCTGTACAACCTACAGCCAGACTGTGCTGATAACCGATGTTCCACATACCGAACAGGATGGCAGGAATCAAGGCAATCACAACAAAGAATATAGAACGCTTTGAGTCGATGGCGTCATGAATCTGAGCGCCACGAACCTTCGCAGTCTCACTTGGCACATAGAAAAAAGTCTCTGCTGCGTCGAAGAGTGAGCCGAAAGCGCTGAGCTTACCTCCCTCTGAGAAGGTAGGCTTCATTTTGTCTAACATGTTTTTAATAAATGCCATAGTACTTATGCGTTTTCTTTACGCAGCATGTCGAGACCCTCTCTGACAATGCGCTGAAGTTCAACTTTACTACTGTCAACAAACTCTGCTACGGCAAAGTCCTCAGGTGCCACCTCATAGATGCCGAGCGCCTCCATGCGGTCGATATCACCAGCGATGATTGCCTTCACGAGTTGTTCCGGATAGATGTCCATTGGGAATACAGAGTCGTACTCACCGCTGAAAATCATGTGACGATGACCACCCTTCACACGAGTGTCAAGCGTGTATTCCTTCTTAGGCAACAGCCATGAGAAATAAGAACGGCTTACTGAGAACTCGTTCAGACGTGGAGAAATCCAGCCCAGCAGTTCGTACGTCTCGTTACCCTCAGGAATAGCTGTAACCTCCGTGGTGTGAGCACCAACGAAGCCGTCCAATGATGACTTCATACCTGTGAGCGGATTGCCGTCGATTACGCGTACAGCCTTCTCTGTGCTGAGGTTGTCGCCCACGATGTCGCTCATCTTTGCACCCACAAGGGCCTTCACATACTTCGGAGCCTTCACCTCGCTACCTGCTACAGCAATCGTGCGAGTCAGGTCCACCTTACCGGTGTTGAACAGACGGCCAACGAAGATCACCTCTTCGGCACCCATCGTCCAAACCACTTCACCCTTGTTCACAGGGCTGATGTGGTTGATCTGTACACCCACATTACCTGCAGGGCATTTGCCCTTGAATACAGTCACCTCAGCATTCTTGGTACCTTCGAGAGCGCTGCCCGGCTTCACACCCAGGTACACCTTTGCAATCTTTGCGAGTGCATCGATACCCGTCTGGAAGTCAGCCTCCTGACCCTTCACCACAAACTCGAAGTCTGCAGCGAGCGGCATGTCGCTGATGGCAGAAACGAAGATGCCCTTCGGCGTGTCCTCCGGACAGGCAGTCACAGCATACGGACGTTGCATCATATAGCCGAACAAACCGCTATCGAGCAAAGTCGCCAACACCTTCTTTCCGTCTGCAGGAACACCCTTGCTGAACTCAGCATACTTCTGTTCAGCGTCGGCCTCCACCTGAATGCTTAAAACTTTGCGTCGTTCGCCCCTCTCCACCAGCGTTACCTTACCGCTGACAGGCGATGCGAACTTCACCTCTGGATGCAGTTTGTCAACAAACAATGCATCACCGGCCTTGACCGTCTCCCCTTCTTTCACCACCACCTTTGGCTTCACACCGTAAAACGCATCAGGTACCAGTCCGTACACTTTCGATGGTTTAGCGGCGACGACCTCAGCAGCAGCTTTTCCTTTCAGGTTGATGTCCAAGCCTTTGCATAATTTAATTACATTCGCCATAAAAAATGTGTTAATAATATATTATTAATTTCTTTTCGTTTTTCTAAGAACGTGCAAAGTTACGAAAAAAAAGTGAAAGGAGAATAGAGTAACGTGAAAAAATAATAAAAAATGGAACAAAACCATAAAATCAATCATAAAATAGAATAGAAAAGACTCCGAAAGTCATGAAAACTTTCGAAGCCCATATCAAATAAATGCTCAGCTTTTGTTTACAATTGTCAACTAAATGAGCTGGCTAATTGTTGTTCATTCTTCAAAATGATATCCATGCAAATGCTCATCAGGGAATATCGAAG
>CAMYYX010000113.1 GCA_947303695.1 uncultured Prevotellaceae bacterium
TTTACACCTGCGAACTATTGTCGTTAACTCCGAGGCCGTAAGGCCGCTAACTTCGTTAACTCCGTTAACTTCTACAAATCAATGGTAAATTAGAATGACCACTTGCCGGTTTCGAGTTCCAACTGCTGTACCAATCCGTTGGGGAGTGTACGATAGAAGGTTGCACGGCAGTTGAACGGAATCTCGAAGGTGAAGTGTATCTTTCCATCCTTGTCGCGTCGCCATTCGGACGAGAACAGTCCGTAGGGTGTCATGAGGCTTCCACGTGCCCAGTCGATGCGCTTCTGTCCTGGTGGCAGTTCGCTCTCCTCACGCATATCGGGTCTTGGTGCGAGTACGATGTGGTGGAATCCGGCATCTTCGTAGTCAGCTCCCATTCCGAGCATATCGCGATAGATCCAGTCGGCTATCACACCATATGCATAGTGGTTCTGTGAGTTCATGTTCCACTCGTGTTTGTTGAACCCTTCACCTGCCTTGAAGGAATCCCATCGTTCCCATACGGTTGTAGCTCCGTTGTCAACTTCGTAGAGCCAGCTCGGACAATTGCGTTGCAACAGAAGGTCGTATGCTAAGTCGTTCATGCCGTACTCACTGAGGGTTGAGCAGAGATAAGCTGTTCCGAGGAATCCGGTTGTAAGCTGATATCCGTTGCTGACAATTTTCTCGCGCAGTTCTTTCTTGGCGTTTTCATAATCAATCTCTTCTTCCAACATATTGAAATGAAGTGCGAGCACGTATGCTGTCTGACTCTTATGTGTGAGGTGATGACCTATCACATAACGTTTACGGAACTCTTCACGGATGGCAGAAGAGAGGGCATTAAACTGATCAGGCTCTTCCTCCTTACCAAGGATGATGCTGATGCGTGCCATGAGGTCGGCTACGTAAGCATAGAAGCACACAGAAACATATCGTGGGTCGGTTTCTTCAGTAGCCAGCCAATCGCCGTATTCGGTTCCAGCTCCATTGAAGGAGTAGCTATCGTCGATGTTCGACTGCAACCAAGTCATGTAGTGAAGCATCGCATTGTAATTTTCGTCCAGAATCTCAGTGTCGTTGTACATAGAATAGATAGTCCAGGGCACGATAACGATGGCATCACCCCATCCTGCATTTCCGTAATTGCCGTAACGGCCAAGTGGTGCTACATCGGGTATAGCTCCGTCCTCACGCTGACAGTTGCGCAAGTCGCGCAACCATTTGCGATAGAAGGAACGCATATCGCCGGAATAGCAAGCAGCACGACAGAAAATCTGTGCGTCGCCTGTCCATCCCAGTCGCTCATCGCGTTGAGGGCAGTCGGTAGGTATGCTGAGGAAATTGCCTCGTGCGCTCCATCTGATATTATTGTAGAGCTGATTGACACTTTCGTCGCTACACTCAAAGGTTCCATACTCATCGATGTCCGAACCTACGACCTGTCCCTTGAGGTCGAGAATCGTCACGTCCTCAGAAGCGGTCATGCTGACATATCGGAATCCGAAATAGGTCTGGGTAGGATGATAGGTCTCACCCTTTGCGTCACCTTTTAAGATATAACGGAGAGTAGCTTTTGCTGTCCGGAGATTCTTGAGGTAAACACTGCCTGCAGGGCCGTCGTTCATGTGGTCTTCACTACCATTATCGTTGAGGGCCTCACCAAAGTGGCAAATTATCTCAGCACCGCTATTTCCTGAGACGGTCAGTTCGGGCCATCCCACCATGTTCTGTCCGAGGTCAAAGATGGCTGTCTCGCCTTTGTGCAACACGAACCCTTTCTTTCCGTCCAACAGAGGATTGCTCTTGACGTTAATCTCTCCGTAGGTCGTACCCGTCTGCTTGGTTCCTTCCCAAACCGTCACTTTCTTTACACTCTGTTCATATTGAGGACGAATCATGACGGTAGGTCCGTAGAAAGCACTTATTGAATCCACCTTGCCCTGATAAAGCTCGACAGGTTTCCAGCCCGACGAGTTGTCACCCACCGTTGTCCAGGAATAATCACGACGAGCATCGTAAGTCTCTCCATGATAGAGATCTCCATACATGACAGGTCCGCAGTTGTTCACCTCCCAGGTATTATCCGTCACAAAAGCGGTCTCAGTACTGTCGGAAAACATCACATAGAGTTTTGCCATGAAAGCAAGGTCGGGTTTGTTATATACATTTGCAGAGATGTCACCACCCCACCATCCGTTGGTGAGCTGTACACCGATCATATTGTTGCCTTTTTTCAACTGGTCTGTCACATCAAACGTCATGTAAGGAACCTCTGTATTGAAATCGACACATCCAGCCTTCAGTTCGTCATATACATACTTCCCATCATGATCTTCACGTCCCAATCGCTGACCGTTCAGATAGACATCGAACACACCAAGTGCAGCAGCAAAGAGACGAGCCTTGAGGATTTTCTTTCCTGACATCTCGAACTGCTTGCGGATGACCGTAGCACCGTTCTGACGCTCCCACTCCTGACGATTGCCTTTCAACCACTTTGCATCGCTCCATCCGAGGTCTTTCATACCCATGATGAAACTTGATGTCTTGGAAATACACTGACGGCCCTTATTGTCCCAAGCGGTCACACGCCAATAGTAAATAGTGCCATCACAGTCGAGTTCCGGACCTAACGTCCAACTATTAGAACCCATCTGGTTACGTGAAGTCCACACACGTTTTGAGCATCGAGGATTGCTGAATATCTCCACACGATACGACTGCTGTTTCACACCTTTCAGCCCACCGTCTTCAACGGTCCAAGTAAAAATAGGCTGTTCGTGTCCGACTCCTAATGGACACAACTGACCATCAACTCTCAGGTTGGTAACGGTCAAACCGGCTGCACTCATCAGCAAATGACAAGAACAGAAACTTATCAACAAGAATAGTTTTTTCATGAATTGTTTTTTCATGCTAAGTAGATTGTTTTACTCCTTAAATTAATAATAATTAGTTGTTTATTAGACGATTAACACCTTACTTGGTTTAATGTACAAAGGGCAAAAGGCGAAAGACGAAGGGCGAAAGAACAAGGAGAAAAAGAGCAAAAAAGCAAAAACATACTGTTTTTATGCACAAACTCCCCCTTTTTGTAAAGAAAAATGCACATTATAAAACAACAAATGGTAAATAATTCTTATCTTTGCAGAATGAAAAACAGGATTGAACATAGCGGAAGGGTTGAAAGCATCGACGGCGAGTGGGTGATGGTGAGGATTGTGCAATCGTCGGCATGTAGCAGCTGTGAAGCACGCAAGTTGTGTCAGAGCGCTGAGAGCAAGGAAAAGATTGTGAAGTGCCGCAGCTATGGAGTTGAATACCATGTGGGTGATGAGGTGATGGTGTATGGAGCGATGTCGATGGGCAGGGATGCTGTGATCATTGCATTCGTAGTGCCTCTGGTGCTGATTATCGTGTGGTTGTTTTGCGCTGTGGGCCTGTTTCATATCAACGAGTTGATAGCCATCGGAGTGATGGCCGTGTTGCTGGGAATCTATTATCTAACTATACATCTGATGAACAGAGTTCTCAGCAAGAAGTTTGAGCTGTGGATTAAGAAAAACGTGTAAAAAACTTATTATATGGTGACAAATGTAATTCTGATTGCTGTATGCGTTCTTGGTGCGATCGGTCTGATTGCAGCCCTCGTATTGTGGGGCACCTCCAAGAAATTTGCAGTAAAGGAAGATCCTCGCATCGGTCAGGTACAGGAAGCATTGCCTGGAGCCAACTGCGGTGGATGTGGATTCCCAGGATGTGGCGGTATGGCAGCAGCTTGTGTCAAAGCAGCTGATGCCGGTTCGCTCGAAGGACTCTCATGCCCCGTAGGTGGTCAGGAGTGTATGAACAAGGTTGCAGCCATCCTCGGAATGGAAGCAGCCGTGAGCGCACCCAAAGTGGCTGTGGTTCGTTGTAACGGAACATGCGAAAATCGTCCGAAAGTCGTAGCATACGACGGAGTGAGAAATTGCCGTATTGCCAACACTACGGCACAAGGTGAAACGGGTTGTCAGTATGGCTGTCTGGGATGTGGCGACTGTGTGGCCGCCTGCCAGTTCGATGCCATCAAGATTAACCCAACGACCGGTCTGCCAGAGGTTGACCGCTCGAAGTGTACAGCCTGTGGCGCCTGCTCAAAGGCTTGTCCTCGTACCATCATCGAAATCCGAGTGGTTGACGAGCAGAAGCAGGGTATGGTGGTGACTTGTATGAACAAAGACAAGGGCGCCGTAGCCAACAAGGTATGTGCCGCTTCATGTATCGGATGCGGTAAGTGTAAAACTGTCTGTGGCGCTGAAGCCATCACGGTAGAGAACAACCTCTCGTATATCGATGCGGAGAAGTGTATCTCTTGTCGTGCTTGCGAAGAGGCTTGTCCGAAGGCATGTATCATCATGCTGGGTGATCCACGTAAGGAAATCAAGAAGCCTGCTGCTCCTGCTTCCAAACCAGCAGCCAGCACAGCTGCTACTCCTGCTGCTGAAGGCACAACTCCAGCAGTGAAGAATACCAACACCCGTCCGTACGACAAACCTATCGAGGTAGCGTTCGACGCACCATTGCTGCCTTCACAGCAGTTCATGCTTGCAGGAACGGTAGACCTGGTGAAGGGAGAGAGTAAGAGTGAATCAGCAGAAGTCAAAGACTACGACTTCGCTGCTCCGCTGCCTGTATCACAGCAAATATTATTGGGACTTAAAACGAAGAACGC
>CAMYYX010000114.1 GCA_947303695.1 uncultured Prevotellaceae bacterium
CCTTTACCCATAAGAATTTCCCAGAAATCTCCGTAAAATTTGAAACAAGCATACCCGATACCTTCTCCGTTCGTTCTAATTATCTCTTCTTCATGCGAGGCCTGCGTGAGTTGCTCTATAATGCAGCCAAGTATTCCGATGGTCAACATGTTTCCATGAGCGTGTCAGGAACAAAAGAGTACGTACAGTTTGTGATTGAAGACACAGGAACAGGTATCCCTGAGGAGCATCGTGAAAAGATGTTCCAACCATTCATGAAGATTGACGACTTGTCCGAAGGATTGGGACTGGGTCTCCCGTTAGCTCTGCGCCATGTGACCTATCTGGGAGGTACCCTCACCCTCGACACCAACTATTTCGACGGATGTCGTTTCATCATCCGCTTCCCCTCCGACTTGTTCGTGTAAGGGATTCTATCCTTTCAATATAAAATAACACAAAAGCCTCAGTATCAAGATTGATATTGAGGCTTATTGCTGTAAAAAAATCACGCTATTCTACCACGTAGGCTTTCAGGACTTTCATCTCTTTCACTGGACGATTGTTACCATCGACCCTGGTCTTCTCAATGGTCAGCACGGTCTTCATCCCTTCGACCACTTCACCAAAGACAGTATATTCGCCATCGAGCCAGGGGGCTCCTCCATAGGTACGGTAGTCGCGCACCTGTTGCTCAGTGAATGGTGCAGGTGGATTCTCCGATACTTCATAGACGGCTTCGTCGTGCAGGTCTTCAAGCAGATTGCTCAGCCCTTTGTTGTCGCGTTCCTTACGCAACGCCTCCAACTTCTCTGCATTTTCTTCCACACGTTTCGCATACAGCAGTTCAGCTGCTTGCTGAGTTCGTGCAGCATTGAGTTCTCGCAACTGGTCATCATTGAATATTCGTCCTGTGACGATATAGAACTGGTAGTGGTCAGACTTCTTTTTAGGATTAACATCATCACCTTCACGTGCAGCAGCCACCATACCCCGCTTATGATAATAATTCGGATATACAATCTCCGAAGGAATCCACTCGGATGGATCTGCTGTTATGGTGTCGCCATCTGCATCGAACTGCAGGGGCTGCTCACCCGTCTGAATCATGAAGTTGCGAATGATGCGATGCCACATCACCCCATCGTATTTGCCGTCCTTCACATTCTTGATGAAGTTATCACGATGGAGCGGTGTGTCGTTATAGAGCTTGATACGGATATTACCCGCAGTGGTCTCGAGCATCACCTCGGTCTCCTTCTCACCCGGCTGGCCATTACAGGACATGAAGGTGAAAAGGATGATACAACATCCGATGAGCAATTTAGTGTTCATCTTTCTGATATTCGTTTACAGGTGCAGTTTCCAAGTTCTCGTAATCCAGGTTCTCATGGAGAGCAGTATAAGCACAGCTCTCTGCAAAGTAAGCAAATGGAATAGCAAAGTACAGACCGATGCAGCAGCACAGGAATCCAATCAGCACAATACCGATTTCACAAAGCTGCAGTCCGAAGACACTCCAGAAGTTGCCTTTTGTCATCTTCCAACTGGCTGAAATAGCCTCACCGATACCAGCCTCAGGATGGTCAAGGATATACCAGTCGGCGAATGCCAGACGTACAGCAAGGAAGATACCAGGAATGATGCAGAGGAAGGTACCTACAACGACGGAAAAACCTACAATGAGGCATACAACAAAATACTTCAGATAGGTCATCGCCGGAATCTTGAATCCTTCGAACGACACCTTCTCCATCGTTCCACGAACGAGACGGATGATGGTCGTACAGAAACCTGCCATGAAAAGCACCATCAAGACATTAATGATGAGAGACACAATCGAGTTGAGAGGGGTTGATGCACTCGATGCAGCCATCAGGCGCTCCATGGCATGTGTGTCCTGAGGATTGGTAATGGCTGCCATGTAACTCTCCCAAAAACCAGATGGCACCGTCAGTGAATTAATCACACCGGTGATGATAGCAAAAACAAACAAAAACGCTGCGAGCAGCAAACCATGCTTTTTCGCAAAATCCCAACCTTGGGAAATCGAATCTGATACAGATAATTCTTTCATAATCTCATTTCCTATAAATAATTAAGTTCATATTTACTTCTTTTTAAAGAAATATATCGCCATACCTGCCAAAGCGGCAAAAAACACACCTAATATAATATATGTAGCAATCGGCGTGTTCTCCTCTACCACTTCATCACTCAACCCTCGCAATCTATCCACAGCCTCAACTTTCTGCATCAAGTAGTCCACCGTTCGATGATCTGGACTAGCACCAAAAGTATCTGTGCATGATGTTGGTAACAACGACTGCAATGCGTCAAGCGCATATTCGCCTTCGAGACTCGATGGAGGCAGAATCAGCAAACTGATTTCCACATTCTTCTCGGTACAGACCTCAACCAAGTCATTACGCACATCTGCATACATCTCTGGATTAAAATGAGTACCATCAGGCATAGGGGCATTGTGGAAAAAGTCTGACAACACAAATGCACGCACATATCGGCTGCTGCTATTTCTAATCAACGAATCCAACACCATCACCATACATCCCAAATCGCTATATTGATAGAAGTCGGTATCTACAATATCCTCTTTTGTGACCACAGTCTTGGCGAAGTTATACACACGGAGTGCATCGTGCTTCGTAGCCACGACATAGAACGTATCAATGGCATGTTGAATACCCTCCAAATAGATGTTACGTTCACCTGACACATCCACAAGCCACAGATAATCCACTTTTTCTACTTGTGCCTTGACCACCTGACTAACGGTAGACAGCAACAACAGACCCACCAAAATCCTCATTATTTTGTTCTTCATTTCTCGTTCGTTCTATTCTGTTTGCAAAGTTAGCACAAACTCGTAAAACAGACAAATAAATTTAAGTGTTTTGTCAGTAATTGGCATAGAAAAATGCGTTAATGACCGACAATGTGGCAGAATTGTCAGTATTTTGTTTGAAATGACAATCTGTTTTAAAGATTCCTTTCATCTTGGCATTCGATTTGCAGAAAGTGAATATGTCAACGATGATTAAATCGTTAAATAGTAAATGAAACAATAACGTTCAATCGTAAATAGAAAATCATAAAATAGTAAATAAGATTATGGGAAAAATTATTGGAATTGACTTAGGAACCACAAACTCATGTGTTTCTGTATTCGAAGGCAACGAACCAGTTGTCATCGCAAATAGTGAAGGTAAGCGCACCACGCCATCTATCGTAGGATTCGTAGACGGTGGTGAACGCAAAGTGGGTGATCCTGCAAAGCGTCAGGCTATCACAAACCCGAAACGTACGGTTTTCAGTATCAAGCGTTTCATGGGTGAGACCTACGATCAGGTACAACAGGAAATCGCACGTGTACCATATTCAGTACAAAAGGGCGACAACAACACTCCACGTGTTGATATCGACGGACGTCTGTACACCCCACAGGAAATCTCTGCCATGATTCTTCAGAAGATGAAGAAGACTGCCGAGGACTATCTGGGTCAGGAAGTGACAGAAGCTGTCATCACCGTACCTGCATACTTCTCTGACTCTCAGCGTCAGGCTACTAAAGAAGCCGGACAGATTGCCGGTCTCGACGTGAAGCGTATCGTGAACGAGCCAACTGCTGCCGCTCTTGCATACGGTATCGATAAGGCCAACAAAGATATGAAGATTGCCGTGTTCGACCTTGGTGGTGGTACATTCGATATCTCTATCCTCGAATTCGGAGGTGGTGTGTTTGAAGTGCTCTCAACCAATGGTAACACTCACCTGGGTGGCGACGACTTCGACCAAGTCATCATCGACTGGATGGCATCAGAGTTCAAGGCAGAAGAAGGTGTAGACCTTACGCTCGATCCAATGGCTATGCAGCGTCTGAAGGAAGCTGCTGAGAAGGCTAAGATTGAGCTGTCAAGTTCATCACAGACCGAAATCAACCTGCCATATATCACCGTTGCAAGCGGTATGCCAAAGCACCTTGTAAAGACCCTTACACGTGCTAAGTTCGAATCATTGGCTCACAACCTTATCCAGGCTTGTCTCGAACCATGTAAGAACGCCATCCGCGATGCTGGCATCAGCACCAGCGACATCGACGAAGTAATCCTCGTAGGTGGTTCAACACGTATCCCTGCTGTGCAGAAGATTGTGGAAGACTACTTCGGCAAGGTACCTTCAAAGGGTGTGAACCCAGACGAAGTGGTAGCCGTAGGTGCTGCCATCCAGGGTGCTATCCTTAATAAAGAAGAAGGTGTGGGCGACATCGTGCTCCTCGACGTAACTCCATTGTCAATGGGTATCGAGACGCTCGGCGGTGTGATGACCAAACTCATCGATGCCAACACTACCATCCCTTGCAAGAAGAGCGAGACCTTCTCAACTGCAGCCGACAACCAGACCGAAGTAACCATCCGTGTGCTTCAGGGTGAGCGCCCAATGGCCAACCAGAACAAGCAGATTGGTATCTTCAACCTCACGGGTATCGCACCGGCACGTCGTGGTATCCCACAGATCGAAGTATCGTTCGACATCGATGCCAACGGTATCCTCAACGTAAGTGCAAAGGATAAGGCAACAGGTAAGGAGCAGTCAATCCGTATCGAAGCTTCATCAGGTCTGTCAGAGGACGAAATCAACCGCATGAAGGCAGAGGCAGAAGCCAATGCAGAGGCAGATAAGAAGGAGCGTGAGCG
>CAMYYX010000115.1 GCA_947303695.1 uncultured Prevotellaceae bacterium
CGGTAACTTCAACAACGGATGGGGTTATTCAACCAACATCAGCATGAGCAGCCGTCGTGGTTACGCTTCAAAGGAAGCAAACTCTAACGAATTAGTATGGAACGCACAGGTAAGCTACCGCTTCCTCAAGGGACGTGCAGCAACCATCAGCCTCCAGGCATACGATATCTTGAACAACCGCAAGAACTTCAACCGCAACATCAACGCAAACGGCCGTACAGATACTTGGACACAGACTGTCAACAGCTACGTGATGGCACACTTCATCTACCGCTTCAACTTCTTCGGAAGTGCATCAGGACGTCGTGAACTCCGTCAGCAGCGTGCAGCTCGTCAGGCTAACATGCCTATGGCTCCAGCAGGTGGTGGAATGCCAATGGGCGGCGGCGGAATGCCAATGGGTGGCGGAATGCCAGGTGGCGGTCGTTTCTAAGTCGAACGTTCCAAAAAATAGCAACCGAAAACTAGCCTAAAATTGAATAATTACCTAATTGGCGGGAGGCCTGCTTCGTGTGAAGCGGACCTCCTTTTTTTAGCCACGAAAAACAAATGCAGAACCATGGGTGTATGAGTTAAGCTGTGGAGTTCCCCTTAAGGGAAACATTGATTCCCCCTAAGGGGAAAAAGTATTCCCATAGGAGGGAAAGATTTTTCCCCTACGTGGGAAAAACATGCCCCCTAAGCATGAAGTATATGAGACAAAAAAAAGCGCCGGACTTTCGTCCAGCGCATTTTTTATAATGCTTCAGTATTCATCAATCTAAATCCTTATACTTCGCATATTTCTTTTCGTTTGCGCTATCTTGCAAAGCGTGATAGCAACGATAAAGGTAGTTACCCCAGAGAATTGGTTGATCGGGTTCACATTCCTCAGCTTTCTTGTAACAAGGAATAGCTTCATTGATATACTTCTTACATTCAGCGATGTTTGTACGTTTCTCCATTGCAATCTGATAGTAGCAAGTACCGAGAGAAGTCCAAGCACGTCCGTAAGTAGCATCAATCTCAATCAGTTTCTTAAATACGTCGATTGCCTCAGTGTACTTCTTATCGTTGAAAAGCATCAACGCCTTTGTCTCTACGAAATAGATTTCGTTTGGATAGAGTTTAGCCATCTCGTCGCATTTCTTCATAGCGCCTTCGATGTTGTCTTTACGAACATATTCCTGAACAAGGAGTTTTGGGAACTGTACATCATTGAAGTGTTCAGCTGCATAGAGGCAATATTTCTCCCAATTCTCCATGTCACCATGATCCTTATAGGTATTCATGAGTTCCACACAGGTATAGGTTCCATAAGAAGGAGAATCGAGCACTTTCTCGTACCATTTAAGGTAGTTGAGTGTATCTTCCCATGTAGTTGCCATATGTTTAAGAGCCATACCATAATAGAGGTTAGCACTCTCCTTCAGGGAGTCGGTCTCATTCAGCTTCAACTCTTTGTAGAGAGGATCGTCGAACGTTGCAAGATAGCAGTCGAGCAATTGAGTAGACTCCTTTGGATGTGAGTTAACGATAGCGCAAGCGCCAGAAAGGATATTGCCACGAAGTGAATAAGCCTCAGTTTGTGCTTCCTTGTGCAGTTCCTTATACTCATTCTCCTTTACTGACAATTTTCCCTTTTCGTTAGGAGTTGTCAGACAAGTCTCGTACTTAGAGTAGAACTTGAGAATGTCGCTCAATCCCTGGAAGTACTGTAGTGTGTCAAGACCATTGTTCTGACCATCCTGGTAGAGCTTGAAAGTCAAGATATTCTTTATCTTAGCTGCAACTCTCCAAGTGTCATAATAGTCCTTACTCTTTTCATTTACCATGCACTCCTGAATATCTCTCCATGCCTGGTTCACCAAGCGGTAATCAATATTACGGGAGTCGCGGCATGCTTCAGTAAGTTTAGTATTTGCATCAATCACCGCATACTTTTGTGCAAACAATGTTGAACTTGCAGTCAACAATGCGCAGATGAATAATACTTTTTTCATACCTATTCGTTTTAATGGGTTAATTTTTATTCTTGATTAGTCTCGTTATTGGTTTCCTCCGTTTCTGGAAGATCTTTGTATGTCATATTGGTCTGTCCGTCAGCATCTGGCACATTCTCATCATCCTCCACTTCTTCATGTTCAACCTTGCAGACACTTGAGATGGCATCGTTACGCTTCTTCAGGTTGATGAGCGTTACGCCCTGTGTGTTACGTCCCTGAATGCGTACAGTCTTGAGTGCCAGACGAATAGCAATTCCACTCTTGTTGATAATCATCAGGTCGTCATCATCCGTTACACTCTTAATAGCAATAAGCTTGCCAGTTTTTTCCGTGATGTTGAGCGTCTTGATTCCCTTACCGTTACGGTTCGTGATACGATAGTCAAAGATAGAGCTACGTTTTCCGTATCCGTTCTCGCTGACAACAAGTACTGTTGGGATGGTCGGATCGTTAATCATATCCTCTTCGCTCAAACCTTCAGGCTTCTGCAATGAAATCATACCTACGATTTCGTCTTCAGGACCATTGAGTTTCAATGCTTTCACACCTGTAGCGCCACGTCCCATCACACGTACCGTATTCTCTACGAATCGGATGGCACGTCCGTCACGGCTTGCAATCATGATTTCGTCTGTTCCGCTTGTGAGGAGCACATCCTTCACCATATCGCCTTCAATCAGATTGATGGCGATGATACCTGTTGAACGTGGACGAGCATAGTTGGCAAATGCCGTCTTCTTGACGATACCCATCTTCGTACAGAACATCAGGTTGTGATTGTCTACAAACTCCTGATCGTTGATGTTCTTGATACAGATGAAAGCCGTAGCCTTATCGTCAGAGTCGATGTTGAGCATATTCTGCACAGCACGTCCCTTGAAAGTCTTACCGCCTTCTGGAATATCGTAAACCTTCATCCAATAGCAACGTCCCTTCTGGGTGAAGAACATCATGGTGTTATGTCCTGTTGCCGGATAGATGTGCTCAATGAAGTCGGTGTCGCGAGCGCTACCACCCTTGCTGCCTACTCCACCACGAGCCTGCGTACGGAACTCTGTGAGCGGTGTACGTTTGATATATCCAAGATGTGAGATAGTGACTACGCACGCATCGTCAGCATAGAAGTCTTCTGGGTTGAAGTTCTGGCTACCACGAGGATCGATGACAGTCTTACGCTCGTCACTATATTTCTCCTTCACTTCAATCAGTTCGTCCTTCATCACTTTCTTACAGAGTTCAGGATCGTCGAGAATCTGCTGCAGGTATTCGATGAGCTTCAACAGCTCGTCATACTCTGCATGCAACTTCTCCTGCTGCAGACCTGTCAGCTGACTCAGACGCATATCGACTACATACTTAGCCTGTGGCTCGTCGAATCCGAAGCGTTCCATCAATCGGGTCTGAGCCTCTTGAGGAGTCTTTGATGACTTGATAATCTGTACCACTTCGTCGATGTTATCGCTCGCAATGATGAGTGCCTGGAGCAAATGAGCACGCTCCTCTGCTTTCTTCTTGTCGAACTTCGTACGACGGATGGTTACCTCGTGACGATGGTCAACGAACTCCTTGATGCAGTCCTTGAGGGTCAAAGTCTTTGGACGTTTGCGTACGATGGCGATGCAGTTCACGCTGAAGCTACTCTGCAATTCTGTCATCTTGTAGAGTTTGTTGAGCACCACGTTCGAATTGGCATCACGCTTCAAGTCAATCACGATACGCATACCCTCACGGTCCGATTCATCGTTCACATTGCTGATACCCTCAATCTTCTTTTCGTTGACGAGGTCGGCAATACGCTTGATGAGTTCTGACTTATTGACATTATAAGGTATCTCGTTCACGATAATCTTCTCGTGCTGACCATCTGTTTCAAATTCAGTCTTTGAACGGATCACGATACGTCCACGACCTGTATCGTAAGCCTCACGGATGCCATCCACGCCACAGATAATACCACCTGTAGGGAAGTCAGGACCTTTGATATAGTGCATCAATCCATCCGTATCGATGTCTGGGTTGTCGATATAAGCCACACATCCGTCAATCACCTCACCGAGGTTATGAGTCGGGATATTGGTAGCCATACCTACTGCGATACCTGTAGCACCATTTACGAGCAGGTTAGGTATCTTGGTTGAAAGCACAGTAGGCTCTGTATTTGAGTCATCGTAAGTAGGTTGGAAGTCCACTGTATCCTTATACAGGTCGTCCATCATGACCTCACCCAACTTGGTGAGTCGTGCCTCTGTATAACGCATTGCTGCAGCTCCATCACCGTCGACAGATCCGAAGTTACCTTGTCCGTCAACCAGTGTGTAACGCATCGCCCAAGGCTGAGCCAAACGTACCAATGCTCCATAAACTGAGGAATCACCATGTGGGTGATACTTACCGAGCACGTCACCCACGATACGTGCACTTTTCTTTGTTGGTTTGTCCGAAGTAATGCCCTGTTCCATCATGTCGAAAAGGATACGACGATGAACAGGTTTGAATCCATCTCTGACATCAGGCAACGCACGCGCAACAATCACCGACATAGAGTAGTCGATGTATGAAGACTTCATCGTTTCGTTGATGTCCACTTTGATAATTCTGTCTTGCTGATCCA
>CAMYYX010000116.1 GCA_947303695.1 uncultured Prevotellaceae bacterium
GCGAAGAAACCTGTCATCGTGTGTGGAGACATGAATGTGGCGCATAAGGAAATCGACATCAAGAACCCACAGGCTAATCGCCGCAATGCTGGTTTCACAGACGAGGAGCGTGAGCAGTTCACACGATTGCTGGACAGCGGATTCGTTGATACCTTCCGCCACTTCTACCCCGATCAGGCCAACATCTACTCGTGGTGGTCGTACCGATTCAGGGCAAGAGAGAACAACGCCGGCTGGCGTATCGACTACTTTGTTTGCTCGGAAAGGCTGAAAGAACAGCTGGCAGGTGCTAAGATTCATACCGAGATCTACGGTTCGGATCATTGCCCTGTGGAGCTGGAGTTGAAATGAAAAAAGTAAGAACATGATAGAGAAGATAGGAGTATTCTGTTCATCGTCGGACAAGCTCGACCCCATCTATTACAAGGAGGCTGAACGACTGGGACGCTGGATTGGCGAATCGGGCAAGACGCTGGTATATGGAGGTGCGAAATGCGGACTGATGGAGGCTATGGCACAAGGTGTGCGGAAGGCGGGTAGCATCAATGTGATCGGTGTGGTGCCGAGAGTGCTGATCGAACGTGAACTGGTGAGCGACTGCATCGGTATCAGGATTCCGACCGAAGGGCTGAGCGACCGCAAGATGTGGCTGAACAAGGTGAGTGACGTGCTGGTAGCCTTACCAGGTAGCGTAGGTACCCTCGACGAAGCCTTCACCGTGATTGGCGAACACTCTATCGGATTGAGCACGAAGAAGGTCATCTTCTGGAACATCAACGGTTTCTGGAACGGACTGTTCAAGATGCTCGACGAGATGAAGGCCACAGGTGTGCAGAACAAACCTATCGACGACTATGTGCTCAGAGCAAATACATTGGAAGAAGTAGTGGACATCATAAACGAATTAACAATATGAACAGAAAAATCATAGGTATAGGTGAGACCATCATGGACATCATCTTCAAGAACGGACAGCCTACAGCAGCCGTTCCTGGAGGATCGGTATTCAATTCCGTCATCTCGCTTGGACGACTGGGACAACAGGTAACATTCATCAGCGAGACAGGAAACGACCGAGTGGGACGTATCATCCTGGACTTCCTGAAAGAAAACGGAGTGAACAACGAGAACGTATGCGTCTATTATGACGGACGTACACCCATCTCGCTAGCTTGGCTGAACGACCATAACGACGCGGAATACGATTTCTACAAGGACTACCCGAATGCACGTCTGGATGTCATCTGGCCACGAATAGAGAAGAACGATATCGTCATCATGGGGTCGTACTTCGTACTGAATCCCGTGTTGCGTAGCAAGGTGCTGGAGTTCCTGAACTATGCCAAAGAACGTGAAGCCATCATCTATTACGACTTCAACTTCCGCGACAACCACAAGGGTGAGGCTATGAAGCTCTATCCAGACATCTTGGAGAACTTGGAGTTCTCGGACATCGTGCGTGGCTCAACGGAAGATATCCTGAACATGTTTGGAGATAGCGACCCCGACCGTGTGTACGAGAAAGAAGTGGACTTCTATTGCAAGAACATGATCTGTACAGATGGAGGTAAGAGCGTACATCTGATTTCGCCAACAACCCGTAAGGACTACACCGTGAAAGACATCAAAACCGTGAGCACCATCGGAGCAGGCGACAACTTCAACGCAGGTATCATCTTCGGACTGGTGAAGGAGAATATCGTGAAGGCGAACATTCAGCAAATGACCGAGGATCAGTGGGATCGCATCATCCGTTGCGCGATCGACTTTGCGTCGCATGTATGCCAGAGCCTCAACAACTCCATCTCGAAGGAGTATGCCGAGAACTACCTCAGCAAGCAACAGCAACCAAGATTGTTTGAATAACCGCTAAACACTAACCGCTAACCGCTAAACATTATAACATCATGAGAGTATTTCAGAATGTATCAGATATCGGCAACCTTCAACAAGCGCTGAAGGAAGCATTTGAACTCAAGGACGACCGCTACAGGTATTCCGATTTGGGCAAGAACAAGACTTGTCTGCTCATCTTCTTCAACAACAGCCTTCGTACACGACTCAGTACCCAGAAGGCAGCAATGAACCTGGGTATGAATGTCATCGTGCTGGATGTGAACCAAGGAGCGTGGAAGCTGGAGACGGAACGTGGTGTCGTGATGGATGGCGACAAGAGCGAGCATCTGCTCGAGGCTATTCCTGTGATGGGTTGCTATTGCGACATCATCGGTGTGCGCAGCTTTGCTACCTTCCAGAACCGTCAGGACGACTACGAGGAGAAGATTCTGAACCAGTTCATCAAATACAGCGGCAAGCCTGTGTTCTTCATGGAGAGCGCTACCGTACATCCGCTGCAGAGCTTTGCCGACCTCATCACCATCGAGGAATACAAGCGCAACGAACGCCCGAAGGTAGTCCTTTCGTGGGCACCACATCCCAAAGCGCTTCCACAAGCGGTTCCGAACTCGTTTGCCCAATGGATGAATGCAGCCGATGTGGATTTCGTTATTACCCATCCTGAAGGATACGAACTCGACCCGCAATTCGTAGGTGATGCACGTGTGGAATACGACCAGATGAAAGCCTTCGAAGGAGCCGACTTCATCTACGCAAAGAACTGGAGTTGTCCGGGTGTGACCCGTCCGGAAGATTACGGAAAGGTCATTTGCAAAGATATGTCGTGGATGGTGGACGACCGCCACATGGCCGTCACCAACGATGCCTATTTCATGCATTGTCTGCCTGTTCGACGCAATATGATTGTATCAGACTCCGTGATTGAGTCGCCCAACAGCATCGTCATCCCTGAAGCTGCCAATCGCGAGATATCAGCACAGGTGGTGCTCAAACGAATGCTCACAGACCTCTAAACTTTTCGCTATGTTGGGCTATCTGTCACCTATCAGTCATTGGAAACAATGGATTGCGGCAGGTATGCCTGCATCGGACGACTCGACACCTTTCAACAAACATTCCGACATGAATCGCTGTCGCATAGATTCGCCAAACGGGCCGCTCACCCTTACCATTCCGGTCAAGAAGTTCGAAAGGAAAAGTTGTCCGCTCAGCGAAGTCTGCATCAGCGAACATGGTGATTGGCGACACAAGCATTGGCACGCTTTAGCCTCGACCTATTTCAACAGTCCCTATTTCGAGTACTATCAGGACGACTTCCGTCCCATCTATTTCGGGCAGCAAGAGCGACTCATAGACTTCAACAACCAACTCAATACACTCGTTGCTGAGTTACTCAACGTAGAAGCCCTAAAGCGATCAGCTATCAACGGTCAACTATCAACTGAGCAGTACTATCAGGTCTTCGCTCACAAGCATAGTTTCATAGCCGACCTTAGCATCATAGACCTGTTGTTCAACATGGGACCGGAAGCGATTCTTAGATTAGGACCCCCTCCGACTCCCCCTCAATGGGGAGAGGAACGATGACGAAGGGTTAAATGGAAAAATGAAGGAAAATGTAAAAATAAAATAATGTAACAATGAAGATATTAGTGTTAAACGGTCCGAATATCAACTTGATTGGTAAACGTGAACCAGGTATTTATGGCGCACAAAGCATAGATGAGTATTTCCAGGAACTGGTAGCTCGATTCCCACAAGTGGAACTGTCGTACTATCAGTCGAACGTAGAAGGTGAACTCATCAATAAGATCCACGAAGTAGGCTTCAGCTACGACGGCATCGTATTCAACGCAGGAGCCTATACCCATACGAGCATAGCCCTTCAGGATGCTATCAGAGCGGTGAAATGTCCGGTAGTGGAGGTTCACATCTCGAACGTATTGCAACGTGAGGATTTCCGTCACGTCTCAATGATCGGTCCAGCTTGCAAGGGTACCATCATGGGATTCGGACTTGATTCGTATCGACTGGCAATTGAAGCGCTGATTGGATAATGGAGATTGAGGAGTACATAGCGCAGCATATTGATGAGGAGGGCGAGTATCTTCATCGTTTGTATCGTGCCACTCAAACAGAATTGCTGTATGGCAGGATGGCAAGCGGACATGTACAAGGTCGACTGCTGAAAATGCTGGTTGAGATGATACGTCCTCAAAACATTCTGGAAATCGGGACTTACAGCGGCTATTCAGCCCTATGTATGGCGGAAGGATTGGTAGAAGGCGGTATGGTTCACACGATTGAAATCTTCGATGAATTGGAGGATTTTACGCGTCCTTGGATAGAAAACTCCCCTTGGGCCGACCGCGTGAAGTTCTATATCGGAG
>CAMYYX010000117.1 GCA_947303695.1 uncultured Prevotellaceae bacterium
AGGTATGCATCCTTCACATCGTTGTTAGCCATAAGGCCTTCTACGTCAGGATACTTCTTCTGGAGACTTGCAATAGTTCCGTCGAGGATTACCTTGTATGGGTCATCATTAGGATCGACCTCACCGTAGTACCAAAGCTCGAAGTTGTCGGCTGCCATCCAGTTAGCAGTTGCGTTCTGTGACTTCAGACCGAGTACGATAGTACCACCGCTGCTGACGAATGTCATCTCGAAGTGTTCTGGCTTCTCATTGTCAGTTGAGATAGATGTCTGCATGTTGACATCACCACCCTGAGCGAAGAGGTATACACCTACGTTAGACTGCTTGCCTGCAGACTGACGACATGCGATAGCGTCGCAAGAGAAGCTGTACTTTCCGAGGTTGTTGCTCTGGTGCCAAGCCTCGATGAAGCCTTGAATCCATGCATTGGTTTCTGAGTTGTAGTGTCCGTGAATGGCTGTTCCGTCAGGCAAAGTATAGTCGTGAACACCAGCATCGTAGTTGTACTGGAGGTTCTGACCGATACCAGCAGTGATATCCCAACCATCCTTGTTACCTTGGTCGAAGTTAGGATTAATCATCAAAGCAGTCACATTAGCAGGTTCTTCGTTCGTTGCTCCAGCAAAGAGTGTTTCGATGAGGTATTCACGAATCTGCTGCTCAACAGCTGCCTTTGCCTCCATGATTTCTTCGTAAGAGACAGGTTTCGTAGAATTCAGGATATCCTCAAGACCTTTCAGGTTCATCTTGTTGCCATAGTGATCTTCTACATCGGCAATGAAGTTATCGATTTCGCCATTTGCGATGTAGTTCCAAGCACGAACATAAGAATAGTACTTGTCGTATTCTGCCTCAGGAATGAAACGCCAGTCGATAGCAAGGATTGCATCTTCCAGATTCGGTTCTCCTTCAACAGGGTCCGGGTTGTATGCCTTATTAGAAAGGACATCCAACATAGGAACGAGTGGCATAACAGGAATCTCCTCGTCAGCATTGTAGTCGTTGTCGATCATGTTGAAACCATAGTAAGTTTCAGCTTTGCCTCCGAATACGCTATCTGCGAAATGAGTGTTGAATGTGGGGTTAAGGTCAGATACCGAGAAACGGAAGATACCGTCGCCCATAGACTTCATGTTCCACATGTGGTCTGCCTGTCCCTGGTTGTCAACGAATGTGTTGTAACTTGATGTTGGGAATACATACCACCACCGGTTGTTGTACCAGTCAATAATATTATAGGTCACACCGTCCCATTCAGGAATTGTGATGCTGACGGTATCGACCTTCATCACAGTCTTTGTTGGATTGTCTGGGTCGTCGGTCTCAACTTCCACATAAGTAGTGTCAGTCTTGATGATTGGAGCCAAACGATACTGTGCCAACATCACCTTGTTAGCCTGATCACGGCGTACAGCAGCATGAGTTGACCACTGAGCATGAGAAGGACAAGTGTTGTTTGAGAGGAAACCATCAGCTTCTACATTATACAAATAGTAGAAGGTAGAGTCACCAGCCCAATACTTGCCGTTTGCCTCAATTGATACTTTCGGGTTCGTCTCATACTTCAATTCAGCAGCAGACGGAATGTCCCATAACTGAGCAAACGATGTAGCAAACGATAGGAGTGCTACGCTGAGCAAAAGTAGTTTTTTGTTCATAAGTTAATTGATTAATTGATTTGATTAATTTGTAAATAAATAGGGTTTGAGATTTTCTCTTTACCGGGTGCAAAGTAAAGCATTTTTACTTAAACCACCAAACATTTTCTGATGAAAGAATGTTTTTTAACACAAAAAAAACAAAGGAAACGTATTTTTCATGCATTCCCTGCCTAATTATGATGATTTTTGTGATAGATGCTTCGTGAGGTAATAATGCGCTTGTTCACGCTTTACTTCAACCAAATGCATGTTACAAAACATACATCTTTTCTCAGATACTACCAAAAATTCTCAAATTTTTCTCTATTCCCTATCCCCTATTCCTTTTTTTTTCGTATCTTTGCAGCCTATTATGGAGGTAGCTATCGTAAAATATAACGCAGGAAACATCCGTTCAGTGATGAACGCACTGGAACGATGTGGCGTCACACCCGTCCTTACGGATGACTTCGAGGTGCTGCAACGAGCCGATAAGGTGATATTCCCTGGTCAGGGTCAGGCAAACACCACGATGACCTATCTGAAGGAACACAAGCTGGACAAACTGATTAAGGATCTGCGTCAACCAGTACTGGGTATCTGTATCGGCATGCAACTGATGTGCCGTCACAGCGAGGAGGCAGATACGGATTGTCTGGGTATCTTCGATGTGGATGTGCTGAAGTTCCGCCCCACTCAGAAAGAGGATAAGGTTCCACAAATGGGATGGAACAGTATTGATGTTAAATGTCAAATGTCAAATGTAAACAATCCGCTGTTGAAAGATCTGGGTGAGAATCCGTTTGTGTATTATGTACATAGCTATTATGTGCCGTTATGCCCATATACCATTGGGGTGACGGACTACGTGCAACCCTACAGTGGTGCACTGCACAAGGACAACTTCTACGCTGTGCAGTTCCATCCAGAGAAGAGCGGACCAGTGGGAGAAAGGATTATAAGGAACTTCTTAGAGTTATAGGATGATTGAGATTATACCAGCAATAGATGTGATTGACGGGAAGTGCGTTCGCCTGACGAAGGGTGATTACGCACAGAAGAAGGTATATAACGACAATCCCTTGGAGGTGGCGAAGATGTTCGAAGCGAAAGGTATCAAGCGGTTGCATCTGGTGGATCTCGATGGTGCGAAGTCTAAACATGTGGTGAACGACCGTGTGCTGAAAGATATATGCCACGAAACCCATCTCACGGTAGATTTCGGTGGAGGCATCAAGACGGAGGAGGACTTGGAGAAGGTGTTCGATGCAGGAGCAGCAATGGCAACTGCAGGCAGCATCGCTGCGACGAACCGAGAAACCGTATATAGATGGATAGAACGCTATGGGGCTGACCGACTGATTCTGGGTGCTGATGTGCACGATATGCAGATCAGTATCAACGGGTGGCAGGAAGACTGTGACATAGACCTCATGCCTTTCCTCGAGGACTATATGGGACGAGGCATCCGCAATGTGCTATGTACAGACATCAGCAAGGACGGTATGCTGCAAGGACCGAACATCGACCTATATCGCAGCATCATGGAACGATTCCCAGAGTGTCACCTCATTGCCAGCGGAGGCGTGAGCAGTAACGAGGACATCATCGCGCTGGAACAAGCAGGTATCCCTGCAGTAGTGTTCGGCAAAGCGTTTTATGAAGGAAGGATTGACTTGGATCGTTTAAAGTCAGTGGAGAGTTGAATAAATAGTAAATAGTAAATTGTAAAATAGTAAATTCGTCGGTGTTAGCAAAGAGAATCATACCTTGTCTGGATATTAAGGACGGACAGACCGTGAAGGGAATCAACTTCGTGGGTCTGCGTAGTGCAGGTGATCCCATAGAGTTGGGCAAGGCATATAGCGAGCAAGGAGCAGATGAACTGGTATATCTGGATATCACAGCCAGCCATGAGGGTCGTAAGACATTCACAGAACTGGTTGGACGTATCGCTCGGGAAATCAACATCCCATTCACCGTGGGTGGAGGCATCAACGAACTGAGCGATGTGGATCGTCTGTTGAATGCTGGTGCTGACAAAGTAAGTATTAACTCAGCAGCTATACGTCGTCCGGAACTGATTGACGAGATTGCCACACATTTCGGCAGTCAGGTGTGTGTGGTAGCCATCGATGCCAAGCAGACTCCGAATGGCTGGCGTTGTTTCCTCAACGGAGGACGACTGGAGACCGAGCGCGACCTGTTCGAATGGGCGAAAGAAGCTAACGAACGAGGTGCAGGTGAGATTCTTTTTACCAGCATGGATCATGATGGAGTGAAGGAAGGATTTGCTAACGAGGCACTTGCAACACTGGCCTCTACCCTATCCATTCCTGTGATTGCATCAGGTGGTGCTGGTGCGAAAGAACACTTCCGTGATGCCTTCACCCAAGGACATGCCGATGCAGCTTTGGCAGCAAGCGTGTTCCATTTCGGAGAAATCAGCATCAAGGAACTGAAAGACTATTTAAGAAAAGAAGGAATTTGTATTAGATAAAATATGAAGATTGATTTTGAGA
>CAMYYX010000118.1 GCA_947303695.1 uncultured Prevotellaceae bacterium
TTTATCAATTATCTTTAACCGTTATAACTATAAACTTTTTCCCTGTTTTATTTGGTGGTTTCAAAGAAAGTGTTTATATTTGCATCGCCTAACTTAAAAGAAAATGGAAATGGAAACTGTCAACTTACCTATTGAGAACTTCCGGCGTTTTGCTTGGTGGCAGAAAGCAACGATGGTGATGCTTGCTATGATGGCCTCAGCCTCATTGTGGGCTACTGACTTTATTATCGACGTCAAACTCATCGGTGGTAGTAAATCTACGGTGGAATCTGAGATCGAGGCCTACAAGAAAAAGGGCTGGACTTTGGTCGATAAGGATTTGAATGCTAAGTGCGGTGCGGCAAGCGACTATATCTACCTGATTTACCTGACGGCTAGCGATGAATCGAATGAAGTTCCATTCATTACGGATTTCTACCTTAGCGACAGCGATTCTGATCCCAACCTAGGCGATCATAGTGCCAAGAACCCGCCTAACGAGTTCACGGACTCGAACGGACGTGTATTCTACCTCTCGGGGTACAGAGGTGACAGCCATTTCACCAGTAGTGTGCATGGTAACCTGAACAGCAAAACAAGTGGTGACAACATTTATCTGTATTATACCAGAGCAAAGTTTCCTGACAGACACGGTGTGACCGCTATCTCGTTCAACGACAATTCAAGTGGAGCTGTCGGCAAAAACGGCGGATCAAAAGCCTACGACGTGAATGCCGGAGCTAGTGGCGAATATATCTACATGCACCTTTCAACAGCAACGATACCTCTCCCTACCATCTTCAACATCAGTACGGTTGATGACTGGAATGAGTTGGCTTATTATATCAACAACGGCATAGATGACTGTGCGGGTAAATACGCTCGTCTAAATAACGATGTAGGTACTGTGACGGAGATCATAGGTATATCGGGACATCCATTCCGTGGAACCTTCTATGGCGACTGGAACACATTGAATGTTGACATCAACCTCAATAAAGATGGTGTGGCTCCTTTCGGCAGCATCGATGGAGCGACGATTGTGAGACTCAACGTTACAGGATTCGTCTATGGAGCCAATCACGCTGCAGGTCTGGTAGGTGGTTGCGCTTCAAACAAAGTGAATGTTATCGAGGAATGTAACATCAGTACAAATGTCCACAGTCCAACATATGCAGGCGGTATCGTTGGTCATGGTGGTCATGGAGAATTGACATTGATGGACTGTCTCTACAACGGGACAATCGGCAGTTTCGGCAACTACGCAGGTGGATTGCTTGGCTGGTGTGACGAGCTGAAACTGAAACTGAAAGACTGTGTGTTCAATGGTCAGTTCGTACCAGGCGAAGGGGGAAAGTATCACCCCATTGCCTGCAAAAACGGCCAAAGCCCGGTCGAGGCAACCATCGAACGTGCTTTCTATAAGAACACCATTACGCCATCAGAGTTAGGTAATAACTTAATCCCTGGAGGAAATGGCATTCCTGTAAGCTATCTCTTTGATTTCGAGAAGGGTATGGACGGATGGACACTTGCGAATGGTAATGCTTCAGGAATCGTATCAAACGACCAGCATACAGGCAACAAGTGTTTCATGTTTGGGAGCAGTGATCAAGACCAGATGCTGATTTCCCCACAACTCCCAGGCTATGGAAAGATATATGTGTATTTCTACATGAGGGGCGAAGCCGAGAGGAACATCTCCTTCCAAATTGGTACTTCGACTACGACGAACGACCTGGAAGCCTTCAAGTGGTCTGAGGCTCAAACTATTCTTGTCAAGAATTGGAGTGCTACTTTCGCGGAAATCAATGCTGGTGCAAAATACCTCGCCATCAAATATGTGGGCGGAAGTTCTGCTCTCTGCATTGATGATATCTGCATAGAGGAAATGCTCTATAAGCCTGCCGAACTGAATGTCGATGAGGTTCTTCCAGAAAGTGCCGAGATAGCGTGGACGGGTAATGCTGAAACATACAATGTACGATACAGACAAGGTCCTACGTTCTACGAATCGTTTGATATCGCACCCATCAGTTGGAGAGTACATAACGAAGGAGGTAATAGTGCCACCAACTGGGCAGTACGTAGCCTTGCAGGCATTGATCTGCTAGATGCTCATAGCGGCACAAATGTAGCGATGGGTCGTAGTCTCGACTATGCGAATCAAACCCCTTATGCTGTTGACAACTGGCTTGTATCACCTCAGGTGACTTTGGGCGGAACCCTGAGTTTCTGGCTCCTTGACGATGGTAGCAAGCACGAACACTATGAGATTTGGGTATCGACCACAACTATTGAACAGGAAGCCTTCGAGTTTGTCGCAGAACCGGGATACGGCAATTCTCTCGCTTATCAGTGGCAGGAAATCACGGTCGATCTAAGCAAATACGAAGGGATGACAGGTTATATTGCTTTCCGCTTGAAAGACGAGGGTAAGGATCTCCTGCTCATCGACGATGTCAGCATCTATCCAAGCGACTGGATTACCTTCACAACGACAGAACCTGGCATCGCATTGGCCGACTTGAAACCAGGTACTACCTACGAGATTCAAGTGCAAGGAGTGAAGGGCAATGAAACCACCAACTGGTCATCCGTTACCACTTTCACTACTGCGACCATCGAGGGCCAGGATGTGAATAAAGACGGAACTGTGGATACTCAGGATGTACTTGGTATTTACGACTTCATGCAACAATCGGACGGAAGCACTCCTCCAGGAAGGTTTGACGTAAATCATGACGGTCTTGTTGACACCCAGGATGTGTTAGAGATCTACAAATATATCCAAGAGCATTAACAGACTCTCGACAACTCATTTAAGGGCGCAAGTGTGCATTTTTTGACCTGCGAAGTGTGTAGCTAGGCGACAATTACTACACCATCTCGTACGGTATGTGCAAAAAAATGGATGCTTGCGCACTTTTTTTTGTAACTTTGCAGCGTAGAAAAATGCAAGAATGCAAAAATGCAAAAATGCAAAAATGAAAGTCAATAGTAAATAGTAAATAGTCAAATAGTAAATTAGATTATGAAAATTATTGTATTAGCAAAGCAGGTACCTGACACGCGTAATGTGGGTCCTGAAGCTATGACACCAGAAGGAACTGTCAACCGTGCAGCTCTTCCTGCTGTATTTAACCCAGAGGATTTGAATGCCCTTGAGCAGGCTATCCGCCTGAAGGAGCAGAATCCAGGTTCTACCATCACGATGCTGACAATGGGTCTCCCAAAGGCCGCAGAAGTACTTCGCGAGGGTTTGTATCGTGGTGCAGACAATGGTATCTTGTTGACCGACCGTGCACTTGGTGGTGCCGACACATTGGCTACCAGCTACACATTGGCTCAGGCCATCAAGAAGATTGGTGAGTACGACATCATCCTTTGTGGTCGTCAGGCTATCGATGGTGATACTGCTCAGGTAGGTCCACAGGTTGCAGAAAAGCTTGGACTGACTCAGATCACTTATACAGAAGAAATCCTTGAATGTACTAAGGACAAGATTGTTGCCCGTCGTCATATTGACGGTGGTGTTGAAACCGTTGAAGCTCCCCTTCCTATCGTAGTAACCGTAAACGGTAGTGCCGCTCCTTGCCGTAGCCGCAACGTGAAGCGTATCATGGCTAACAAGAAAGTGGAATTCACCACTTGGGGTGCTGCTGACATCGACGCTGATCCTACTCAGATTGGTAAGGCTGGTAGTCCTACCAATGTGAAGGCTGTCAAGAGCATCGTGTTCAAGGCAAAGGAAACAAAGACCTTGACCAGTAGCGATGAAGATATCAATAACTTAATGAAAGAATTAATCGAAAGCAACACTATAGGATAATATGAACAGCGTATTTGTATATATTGAAATAGGTGAACAGAATAAAATTGCCGACGTGAGCCTGGAACTCTGTACAAAGGGTCGCAAGCTTGCTAACGAACTCGGAGTGAAATTGGAGTGCGTATGTATCGGCAGTGGTCTCAATGGTATTGAGAAGGAATTGTATCCATACGGTGTTGACCGTGTTCATGTGTTCGACGATGCTCGTCTCTTCCCTTACACCTCGCTCCCTCACCAGGATGCTGTGGTAAATCTGTTCAAGGAAGAGCAGCCTCAGATCTGTCTGCTGGGTGCTA
>CAMYYX010000119.1 GCA_947303695.1 uncultured Prevotellaceae bacterium
ATAGATAATGAAATCAGAGGTGTAAAGGAAAGGAATGGAGATAGTGTGTTTATTAAAATGTTAGAAGACTTACAGAGATATTGAAAGGAGAAAACGATATGAAAAGGAAGTTGTTTTTGTTTATGCTGTTTTGCATTGCGTTGAGTGTATCGGCTCAGGAATTAAGCCAAGGAAAGGAAATGACCATTAAGCAGGACACATTGCACGCCCCGATTGCTACCTATAAGCAGGCGCTTGATATAGTGGTCAACTCTAAAGAGTATAAGAAGTTTAAGAAAGAGCAGCATCTCAAAAAAGAGAAATATGTTGTTTCTTCTGATATCGATGATTTTCAGGTTTGTGCGTTCTTTCTCAAACATAATCCAGGAGTTCATTATGAAGTGGTATCTTATTACGATAAAGGTTATACTGACGATGCTATGCAACAGTTAAGCCAAGTAGAGGAAGGGAGAATACTGATATACTTCTCGAATATTGACCATGATTTTTTCTGGGTTTCAATATATCCTGCGAGACAGAAAGTAAGGAATCCAAGAGCAAATAAAACTCCAGGTTTTTGTAGAATGCTGTTGTTTTTATTCCGAAACGAGAATTCTAATGCAAAATTTGTTTCTGCCGGAATCATGCAACTTGATTAACTTGTTATTGCTTCATGCCGATGACCAATAAGTAACAAAGGATGAAAGGAGAAAACGATATGAAAAGAACAATATTTATAGTACTGACATTATTGATAGTCTTTTTATTCATAGGATGCTCGACCGCATATAAGACAGAAAAGGAGATGTTTTATGGTTCTTATGTTAAAAGATTCAGATATAAGTTAAAGCTGCCTAAAGGATATGAACGGAATAATCTATCTGTTGGAAAGGGAGGGCTAGGTTATTATGTATATGGTTATACAGACAGTGTGATGGTATATGTTTCAGGAAAGGATGTAATTACAGTTAATAATGACAATATACGTAATCATGCATCCAAAAGGGATATCAAGCGCAGGTCTCCTGGTATTAATCAATTCTTGATGACATGCGACACCATCACTATTGAAGGAAAAGATAGTAGGAATCTCTATTGGAAAGAAGTAACGTATCGGTTGTATAACGATGATTATTATCGTTTTGGTTATATTAATGTGAAAGAAACAGATTTGGACAAGTTCAATAGGGTAATTGACAATGTCAAAATTAAATGTGTATTTGATGAGGAATGGATTGCAGAAGACCGTCAATTATCAACTGACAGCGCATTCCAAGAACTGTTGAAATCATTAGATGACCAATAAACAACTGTTCTTCTAGTACAAAACAATGATAGGTATGGATAACATAGTGGAGAAAGGAACCCCCGATGATGTGTTGCACAGTGTGATGGCTCAGTGTGGTATGTGGGTGGAGGAATTGTATTCAGCGTAAATACGCCTCGAATTCTGCGTGCAAACCCATCGAATTCTACGCAAATTCTACCCGTATTCAGGCTTCAAACCTAACGTAATCTTCAGAGAAAAACAAAAGGGAGGTAATTTGCACTTACAAAAATAAGATTTTTGCAAGTGAAAAGATGCGTTTTTTTTGCTGAAATGCAGGTGTTTTCCTTTAAAAAAAGGATAATGTATTGTTGATTGTATTTTTTTTCTTAACTTTGCATGAAAATAAGTGGAGAGTTAGATGAAAGAGAAGTTAACGGAGTTAACGAAGTTAGCGGCCTTACGGCCTCGAAGTTACCGCTTGAGCTACGCTTTTCGCTCCGACAATTCCAAAGTATGCCTACATCAGCATTCATTTGTCGAGCCGAAGGCGATAACTCCGAGCAACGCGATAACTTCAATAACTTCGAGCGCAGTGATAACTTCATGCTAACGGCTTCACGATGCACTGACTTTTACCTCATGACTAAAAGATTATTCATACCTTGCCTCTTACTTCTGCTCTGCATCATGGGATGTAGGGACGAGGGGAATATCGTTCTTCGTCATGAGGTGGATTCACTCAACTTGTTGGCTTATCGCATGCGCTACGTGGGGTTGGATTCCACCATAAAGTATTCGCAGATGGCTTACGATGTAGCACTCAAGGATGATGGTACTTTTTACAGAGAGGGTAGGGCTGAGGCTTTGTCGAACCTGGCATTTGTGCAATACATGCTGATGGACTACGACAGCGCAACAGCTCTCTATACGCAAAGTGCGGAACTGTCGAAAAACATCATCACGAAGGCTGTGGCTGATGTGGGACTGATGAAGATTTGCTACATCACAGGACGGAACGATGAGTTTCTGGATTACCGCCATGAGGCTGAAACGAGGCTGAACCGTCTGGCGGAATCGGTTGACGAGATGCAGCTGTCGCCCATGCGATTTACGTTCCTCAACTATGCCAAAAGTGAATTCCACTTTGCTTCAGCAACTTACTACAACGGCATCCTGCACCCTGAACTGGCTGATGCGGAGATGGCTGCTGTGACGAACGATATGGGCATTGTGAACTTCGATATTGCCCAGTTGGCACGTTATTACATCCTTCAGGGCGACTACGAGACGGGTCGTGAGTTGGGCATGAAGTTCGACCTTACTTATATGCTGGCGAGCGCTTCGCAGCATATCGCCAACCAACTGATTAACGACAGAGACCCGCTGTTTGGTGATACAATTTCTCCATTTGCCTTGTACATTGCTCAGGATGCATTGCGACTGTTCCGCGAATACGGATCGTTGTACAGCCGTGCTGTGACCTATCTGACCATCTCGGACTATTATGCCAAAACGGGGCAGCTTGAGGTGGCTCTCGACACAGCTACCAAGGCGCTGGAGTTTGTGAACATCCAGCACATGGGTATCTATGGTGACGACATAGATTTCCTGACTCCTTTCTCATCGCGTGAGGATGTAGAACCGACAGAAATCACGTGGCTGAAACGTAAGGACATCAGTTGCGCCTGGGAGTGGATTGCCAATATTCGCAAACACTTGAGCCAGCTGTTCGAACAGATGGGGATGACAGCCGCTGCCGATTACAACAAGCGTATCTATCTGAGTATCCTCGACAACACCCGTCAGGACAAACGACTGGAGCATCAGATTGAGGAACTGGAACAGGCAAAGGCCGACCAGACTACATGGGCATGGGTGATTGCCGTCCTTTCGGTATTGATGTTTGTGGCCATCTTCCTCTATCTGCGCCATCAGAAACGGGCTACAGAGAAGTCGTATGCGAACGATATCAACAATGTAGAGACCTCGTTCCGTAAATGGATGGAAGAGAACGAAGCGCTGTACAATTCGTTGGAGGAAAGGGAGAAGATGGTTGACAGCGAAACCTATATCCATGAGCAGCATATTGCAGAGAACAAACGAAGCTATATAGATAAGTGTACCAGCCTGTCGCTTGTGTACAGCATCACACCGTTCCTCGACCGTGCCATCAACGAGCTGAACAAGCTCAAGACGACGAATGAGACGGACGAGGTGCGCACAGAACGACTGGCATACCTGTCGGAACTGATTGACCGCATCAACCTCTACAATGAGGTGCTCTCGCATTGGATCAAGGTGCGACAGGGAATGGTGAACCTGAATATCGAGAACTTTGAGATACAGCCGCTGCTGGATACGTTGTGCAAGAACCGCACGTCGTTCACGAACAAGGGACTGACCCTCAACATGACGTCCACAGATGCGGTGGTGAAGGCTGACAGGGCGCTGACGCTGTTCATGATGAACACGCTCCTCGATAATGCCCGCAAATATACACCAGAGGGTGGTGAAGTAGGCATCGATGTGCAGCAATCGGACGAGTATGTGGAGATTTCGGTTTCGGATACAGGACGAGGTCTGTCGGAGGAGGATGTACGCACCATCTGTCAGGAGAAGGTGTACGACTCCAGCCGGATAGGTGATGCGGAACACGATGAGAACATGAAACGCAGCAAGGGATTTGGATTCGGACTGATGAACTGCAAAGGTATCATCGACAAATACAAAAAGACCAACCCTATCTTCTCGGTCTGCACATTCAACATCGAGAGCCAGTTG
>CAMYYX010000120.1 GCA_947303695.1 uncultured Prevotellaceae bacterium
TCGAGGATTTCATCGCCATCCTTCTCGTTCGTAACGGCTTTCTTCAACCAACTCTTTGCTTTCGCTTGATCGGAAGCAACGCCCTTGCCCTTCATATAAGCCTTACCCAACGCCAACTGAGCCTTCGCATTATCCTGAGCAGCAGCTCTTGAGAACCAGCTAAAAGCCTGCTTCTTGTCCTTCTCGACACCCTCACCATCCTTGTAGCACTTACCTACCTGATACTGCGATTTAGCGTGTCCCTGCTTGGCTGCTTTCATGTACCACGAAAAGGCAGTCTTATCGTCCTCAGTCACTCCGTAACCTTTATCATAACAGCGACCCAAATGATACTGGGCTTTCTTGTGACCTTTCTCTGCAGCAGGTTTCAACTTAGCGATAGCCTGTGAGTATTTTTCGGCATCGTAGAGCGCCTTTCCTTCTTCGTAAAGCTTATCAGCACTTTGAGCATTTGCTCCTAGTACAACAGACAACAGCAAAGCTGCCAATGTAAAGAATCTTACCATAGTGTGAATCTATTTTGAGGTTTAGGCTGCAAAGATAGCAAAAATAATTTATAATGCTCGACGGAAAATATCTAATAATCGCTAATTTATCGGATATTTTCTTCAAAATACAATAAAAACAAAGTTTATACGTTATGATAGATGTAGCATGACGTGAAAAAGATGAAGATACGACATATTATTACCGCATTATACACCCTGATGGTTTTCGTTTGTGCTCAGGCACAAGAGAAAGTGACCATTAGGGGAACTGTTGTTGACGATGACCGCCAACCATTGGAACTGGCGATGGTGAGCATCGAGGGCGAGACATTGGTGGGTGCACGTGCCGACCTGAAAGGACGCTATTCGCTTACTTGCAACAGCGCTGACTCGTTGGTGGTGGTGTTCTCGATGGTGGGCTATCAGACAAGGAAACGAGTGCTGAAGGAACCCAAGGACACCGTGCAGCTCGATGTGATGCTGCCATCATTGGGTGTTGAATTGGGACAAGTGGAAATCAAAGATGTACGCCGTCAGACCAACACGATGACGGATGTGAACCTGAGTGACGTGAAACACATGGGTAACGCCTCAGGACAGGGCATCGAGCAGATTATCGCCACACAAGCTGGTGTGAGCACACACAACGAGTTGTCGAACCAGTACAACGTGCGAGGCGGCTCGTTCGACGAGAATTCCGTCTATATCAACGGCATCGAGGTGTACCGTCCGCTCCTCATCCGCTCAGGACAGCAGGAAGGACTGTCCATCATCAACCCCGATATGGTGGAGAAGGTGCAGTTCTCGGCAGGAGGATTCGATGCGAAATATGGCGACAAGATGGCCAGCGTGTTGGACATCACGTATAAGAAACCTACCCGAGTGGAGGCAACCGCATCGGCTTCGATGATGGGTGCAGCGGGTTATGTGGGATATGGCAACGAGAAATTCTCGATGTCGCATGCCGTCCGTTACAAGACTACGAAGAACCTTCTCGGAACGACTGATACACACGGAGAATATGACCCGAAGGACTTCGACTACCAGACCTATATCTCGTGGAGCCCATCGAAACGTTGGACTTTGGACCTCATCGGCAACATCGCACGAAACGACTATAACTTCACCCCTTCGGACCGTACGACGAAATTCGGTACGGCAGAGGAGGCACATGAGTTCAAGGTATACTTCGACGGAAAGGAGCAGGATAAGTTCCACACCTACTTCGGAGCACTTTCGCTCACCCATAAGTTCAACGACCAGCATCAGCTGACCCTCAACTACTCGGCCTTCGAAACCAAGGAGGCTGAGACCTATGACATTCAGGGTGAATACTGGTTGGACAGCGAGGACTACCAGATAGGAACCTATAAGGAACACGCACGTAACCGCTTGACAGCTACCGTGAAATCCATCGGGCTGACCGGCAGAAGCCGATTCACTGCGCACGAGCTGCATTACGGCATCCTGACGAAGAACGAACATATCACCGAATCGATGCGCGAATGGGAGATGCGCGACTCGGCGGGCTACTCACTCCCCCACTCTGCCAATCGACTCGACCTCATCTATAGTTTGAACTCTCAGAACCGTATCAAGTCGAACCGTCTCGAAGCCTTCATCCAAGACACTTGGAGAAAAGAATACAAGGAAGGTGAACTGATTCTGAACTATGGTGTGCGTCTCGCCAACTGGTCGTACAACAAAGAGACCATCATCTCATCACGTGCTACCGTTGCCTTCGTACCTGCCAAGCACGACGAGTGGGTGTTCCGTTTTTCAACCGGTATCTACTACCAGGCACCGTTCTACAAGGAACTGAAGGATACCACCAATGTGAGCGGTATCGGAAGCGTGACCCTGAACAAGAACATCAAATCGCAGAAATCCATCCACTTCCTGTTGGGAGCAGAGTATAAGTTCCGTGTCAACAATCGCCCGTTCAAGGCAACAGGTGAGGCCTACTACAAGATACTGTCGGACCTCAACCCATACAACGTGGACAACGTGCGCCTGTCGTACTACGGTGAGAACTGTGCGACGGGTTATGCCTTAGGTCTCGACCTGAAGATCTACGGCGAGTTTGTGCCGAATACCTCCTCGTGGGTCAGCATCGGTATCATGTCGACAAGGGAGACGATTCACGGCAAGACCGTTCCACGACCAACCGACCAGCTGTTCAACCTCAACATGCTGTTCTCCGATTACTTCCCCAATACCGACAAGTGGAAGATTACCGTCAAAGGTCACTATGCTGACGGATTGCCATTCGGACCTCCTCACACGGGACGTGAGAAGCAAGTGTTCCGTATGCGAGCCTACCGTCGTGTGGACCTCGGCATCTCATACCGTCTGCTGAAAGAAGACAAAGAGCGCGACCGTAAATGGTGGAACGTGCGCAATATCTGGATAGGACTGGATGCGTTCAACATACTCGACGTAAACAACGTTAACTCGTATTATTGGGTGACGGACATCACAAACAACCAGTATGCCGTACCAAATTACTTAACAGGAAGACAAATCAACGCAAGAATCTTAGTAGAATTGTAATCAACATTTACCATTTAACCATTTACAATTTACCATTTTTTTGCATTTTTACATCTAACATTTGACATTTTACATTAAATTTCCTATCTTTGCACTTCGAATCAATATACATTATAAATTATACATTATACATTATAAATTATACATTCAGAACATATGTCAGCATCAAACATCATTGTTCCAGGCATCAAGTATATCGGAGCCGACGACACCGACCTCAACCTTTTCGAAGGTCAATATATCGTTCCTGAGGGAATCACCTACAATTCGTATTTCATCGATGACGAGAAGATAGCGATACTCGACACGATCGACGAACGCAAAACGGAAGAGTGGACGGCCAACGTAGAACGTGAACTCAACGGACGCACACCCGACTACCTCATCGTTCATCACATGGAACCCGACCATGCAGCAAATATTCAGTTGCTGATGCAGAAATACCCTACCCTCACCGCCATCTGCTCTCAGAAGGCTGTAGCAATGATGCAGCGATTCTTTGATGCAGACTTCACCAGCAGAATCCAAGTGGTGAAGGAAGGTGAGACATTGTCGCTCGGAAAGCACACCCTACAGTTCTTCATGACACCGATGATTCATTGGCCTGAAGTGATGATGTCGTACGAACAGAGCGAGAAAATCCTGTTCTCAGCTGACGGATTCGGTAAGTTCGGAGCTTTCTCACTTACGTCGGACGGCAGTAAAGGTATTGGTTCCATGTGGGGAGCTACTGAGGAATGGGCATGCGAGGCACGCCGCTACTACTTCAACATCGTAGGTAAATACGGAGCGATGGTGCAGAACGCGCTGAAGAAACTAAGCGGACTCGACATCCAATACATCTGTCCACTTCACGGTCCTATCCTCCACGACGACCTCCCATACTTCATCAACCTCTACAACACTTGGTCGAGCTACACTCCTGAAAACAAAGGTATTTTCATTGCT
>CAMYYX010000121.1 GCA_947303695.1 uncultured Prevotellaceae bacterium
TAGCACCTTCTGTTTCGCAAGTCAAAGCAACAGTTTGAGGTTCAAAATATATACCACTTTCAACACTGAACTTTGGAGGCAGAACAGAAACTGGTGCGCCACCAGTGTACGAAATGACAATCTGTGAAATACGAACCTGTATGTTTTCTGTATTCGCGTTGCTTAATACAAAAGAAGTGCTATTAATCTCAAAAACACCATCTGTTCCTGCGACTGCATTGCCATCAACTGTAACAGAGACATTGCTATACTGGGCATCTGTAAATGTAATAGCTATCGAGTTGATAGTAGCATTTGTAAGTGATTTAACTGTAATTGTGTTGCTGCCATCCTTGTGGTAGTACAAGCGGATGTCACCAGCTTTATTCAAACCAGGAGCATTTGAATTGCCACCTCTGTCTGCGACAACAGACCATGCTGCATCATCAAGGCCAACAGAACCAGCCTCGTTTGAGCCATCTGCTTTCAAGTTTGTTGTTGTAGTACCAGAGTACTTCATTACAACATCCACTGCAAAAGCACTAGCACATGAAAAAGCCAAAACGGCTAAAGAGAGTAAAATTTTCTTCATACGAAATTGTTTTAAATTGTTAATGATATTGGTTGATTAAATTTGTGAGCTATCGCTTAGTTTACGAACTATCTTTTCGGTGGCACAAAAGTACACATTATTCTTATTATAACAAAAACTTTCATGATATTTTTTCGCTGTGCTCGCACACAGAAATGAAATCATGGGGAGAATGTGCCTTTTTAATCGTAAATGTTTAAAAAATGTCAATCGGCAATGGTCAATTAGCTTTTTTGTCGTATCTTTGCATCTTGAAATAGTGGCAACTAATAAAACGAAAGATATACAATGGGATTAAAAAAGTATTTCAAAGGCAAGACGGGAGTCATCTTCTGGGTCAACGTGGCATTGGCGCTGGGATTGCTATTCCGCATTCCAGTCATTGCTTTCAACACACTCGATTCGTACACCCATCATGGTGAAAAAGTCAGTGTGCCATCCGTAGTTGGCAAGACCTTCTATGAGGCTTCGCAGACACTCGCAAGCAGTGGGTTCGAAGCTGTCATCACCGATTCCACTTACAAGAAGACAGCCAAGCCAGGAGCCGTACTCGAACAAACACCGAAATCGGGGACACTGATCAAAAGCGGACGTATCGTCTATCTCACCGTCAACATGAAAGGCGAACCAATGGTGAAAATGCCCGACTTGGTAGGTAACAGTTCGTTCCGCGAGGCTGAAATCATCCTGAAATCGATGGGATTCAAACTCACTGAGCCACAATACATCGAAGGAGCCGATAAGGACCAGATATTGAAAATCCGTCAGGGCAATCGCGATGTCCATGCAGGCGAATCAATTTCGCGGGAGCGCTCGCTCACCCTCTTCGTCGGAGCAGGCGAGATTGAAGAAGATTCGCTCTATTTCGACGACAGCAGTGAAGACTACGATATCGACACCGACATCAGTGAAAGCAACTTTGACGAACAGCTGTAGTAACGTGAAGAGAGGAGAGTGAAGAGAATAGCGTAATGAAGGAGATAGAAGAATTAGAGGAACTGGACGAACTCGACATTGAGGACATGGATGCTGACGATGATGAGTCATCGCAACTCTATGAGCATTATCGCATCGTAGCGGATGCCAAACAGGGACTGATGCGAGTCGACAAGTTCCTCATTGATCATCTGGCCAACATCTCACGCAACCGCATACAGAAAGCTGCCGACGCGGGGTTCATCATGTGCAACGAGCGCCCCATCAAGCGCAGCTATAAGGTAAAGCCCTTCGATGTCATACAGGTGATGCTCGACCGTCCGGTGTATAGCAACACCATCAAGCCGGAGGAGATTCCGCTGGATATTGTCTATGAAGACAACGACCTGCTGGTGGTGAACAAAGCAGCAGGAATGGTAGTACATCCAGGGCACGGCAACTGGCACGCCACCCTGCTACACGCCCTCGCTTGGCACCTGAAGGATAAGCCGCAATATGATATCAACAACCCCGAGATAGGATTGGTACACCGTATCGACAAAGACACCAGCGGCCTGCTTGTCATCGCTAAGACTCCATCGGCCAAGACCAGTCTGGGACTGCAGTTCTTCAACAAGACCACCAAACGTGAATACAACGCATTGGTATGGGGCAACTTCGCGGAGGATGAAGGCAGAATCGAAGGAAACATTGCCCGCAATCCGAAAGACCGGATGCAGATGATGACCTTCCCGCCCGATTCAGAAATCGGCAAACATGCGGTGACACACTACTATGTGCTGGAACGCTTTGGCTACACCACGCTGGTGAAGTGTATCTTGGAAACAGGACGTACACACCAGATACGTGCCCACATGAAGCACATCGGGCATACCCTGTTTAACGATGAGCGATATGGAGGCGACCAGATTCTGAAAGGAACCACTTTCACGAAATATCGCCAGTTTGTAGAGAATTGTTTCAAGATATGTCCCCGGCAAGCTCTCCACGCCAAGACACTGGGGTTCGTACACCCCTCGACGGGCAAGGAGATGATGTTCTCTTCGGAACTGCCACCCGATATGGAGGCGTTGATTGAGAAATGGAGGGGGATGAATATAGTTGAGAGTTAAGAGTTGATAGATTAGAGTTGAAAGAGAAAATGAAAAAAATAATTGCAATCATAGCTGGAGGCGACTCATCAGAATTTGAAGTCTCACTCCGTAGTGCGGAGGGCATCAGTTCATGGCTCGACCGCGACAAGTTTATTGTTTACACCATTGAGGTGAAAGGTCTGGACTGGACTGCTCATCTGCAGGATGGTTCGAAAGCAGAAGTCAATCGTCACGATTTCTCGTTTATGGAGAACGGACAGAAGGTGAAACCCGACTTTGCCTATATCACCATTCATGGCACACCAGGCGAGAACGGAATCCTGCAGGGCTATTTCGACCTGTTACATATCCCCTACTCGAGTTGTAGCCTGCTCGTGGCAGCACTCACGTTCGACAAGTTCACCCTCAACCAGTATCTGAAAGGTTATGGTGTGAAGATTGCCGAATCGATTCTGCTACGCAAGAGCCAGACCATTACCGACGAGGAAGTGGTAGAGAAGATTGGGCTGCCTTGCTTCATCAAGCCGAACGGTTCGGGCAGCAGTTTCGGTGTCACTCGCTGTGTACACAAGGAAGACATCCAGAAAGCCATCGAGTTTGCCCGCCAGGAGAGCGACGACGTGATGATTGAAGCCGAACTGAAGGGCACAGAAATTGCAAATGGTGTCTACAAGCAGAAGAACGGTGAGGCCTACGTGCTTCCTATCACAGAGGTGGTCAGTGAGAATGAGTTTTTCGATTACGATGCAAAGTACAACGGTCAGGTCACAGAAATCACGCCTGCTCGTCTATCGGCCGACACCACCCAACGTGTGAAGGCACTGACGAAAGCCATCTATACCATCCTCGGCGGTAGCGGTATTATGCGAGTGGACTACATCATCACGAAGAACGACGGACAGGACGTCATCAACCTGTTGGAAATCAATGCCACACCAGGTATGACACAGACATCGTTCATCCCACAGCAGGCTCACGCTGACGGACTGGAGATGAAGGACATCCTGACGGAAATCATCGAAGAGAAACTGGACACTAATTCATAATGCATAATGCATAATGCATAATTCATAATTGAAAGATTCATCATTCCATGACAGATATTCACGAATTTGACGACATACGTCCGTTCCTACCAGAGGAACTCCCCGCAGCCTACGACCGGCTGCTGAGCGACGAACAGTTCAAGGCCATTCTGCCTATGATTTATCCGGGCGTTCCCTTCGAACAAGTAGCTGCGATGATGCATAAGGGTAAAACCAACATTGAGTTCCAGAAGATATGCATCTATCCCGTCATTCAAGGTTTGCTTGCCAAAGCAA
>CAMYYX010000122.1 GCA_947303695.1 uncultured Prevotellaceae bacterium
GAAGAGAAACGGAAAGTTAGAATCATTTTTACAAGTGACGTTCATGGCAACTATTTTCCATTCGATTTCAGACATACACGCTGGGGCAAAGGTAGCTTGCAAAGAGTTTACGCCTATGTTGCCCAGGAATGCCAGCGAAGACCTGGCAGCACGATTCTGATTGACGGTGGCGATATGCTGCAGGGAGAACCCACTTCGTATTATTTCAATTTCATCAGCCAGAGCAAAAGTCACCGTGTGGCCGACTTCTGCAATTTTATCGGTTACGATGTAGCCGTGATTGGTAACCACGACTTAGAGACAGGACATCATGTGTTTGATAAGTTCGTCGAGGATTGTAATTATCCTATCTTAGGAGCAAACGCTATCGACATCAACACAGGGAAGCCCTACTTTCAGCCCTACACCATGCTGTACCGCAGTGGTGTGAAAATCGCAGTCATCGGATTCATCACGCCTGCCATTCCTCATTGGATTCCGAAAGCCGTGTGGAACGACCTGCATTTCGAGGATATCAAGGAGAGTGCAAAGAAATGGGTAGAGAAAGTGAAGGAAGAGGAATCGCCTGATTTCATTATCGGATTACTCCACTCAGGTATGGACGAAGGTATCATCACAGAAGAATATCGTGAGAATGCAACCCGAGAGACAGCATCGTCTGTTGACGGCTTCGACCTGATTCTCTATGGTCACGACCATGCCAGCAACATCGAGATGATAGAGAGCCCATCAGGCAAGCAGGTGCTTTGTATCAATCCCGGAAGCTATGCACATAACGTAGCACAAATCAATATCGAGTTTACTCTCGATGCCGAGAAACATGTTATTGGTCATACGCTACGTAGCAAACTACACTACATAGGAACGGTGAGAAACCAACACAGCCAGACTTTCCGCAACCATTTCTTCAAGGACTACCAGCATGTAAGCCGCTACGCAGCAGAGCAACTTGGAGAGTTTCATAGCGACCTGAAAATCATCGATGCCTATTTTGGTTCATCATCATATATCGACCTCATCCAACAATTACAATTGAAAGTCAGTGGAGCAGACATCTCGTTTGCAGCCCCTCTGTTCTTCAACGCTGTCATCAAGGCTGGTTGCGTAAAGATAAGCGACCTGTTCAACATCTACCGCTTCGAAGACAAACTCTATGTTGTAAAGTTGTATGGAAGGGAAATCAAAAACTACCTTGAGATGAGCTATGCAGCATGGATCAACCGGATGAGTAGCGAAGACGATGCTTTGCTGCAGACTTGTCCTATGAAGAGTAATCCAAACCGCATAGGTTTCAAGAACTTCATCTTCAACTTCGACTCTGCTGCCGGCATATGCTACGATGTGGATGTACGTGAGGAAGACGGCCAACGCATCAATATCAAACACATGGCCGACGGTTCTCCGTTCAACCCAGACAAGCTCTACACCTGCGCAATGACGGCCTATCGCGCTAATGGAGGTGGAGAGTTACTGACAAAAGGCGCAGGACTAACGAAGGAAGAGATTGATGCAAGGATTGTGTCGACTACCGAACACGACATCCGTTATTATCTCATGGAGTTCATCCGCGAGCAGAAAGACATCTACCCCGCTCCGATGAACCATTGGAAATTCATTCCTGAGGAATGGATTGCAAAGGCAAAGGTACGCGAAATCGAGCTGCTCTTCTCCAACTATCCAAACGACGAGGAAGAAGAGGAGGTTCTGGAGGAAAGATAACTAACATGTATGACTTACTGACCATAACCGGCCCCACGGCTTGTGGCAAGACCAGTTTTGCCGCACGAATGGCATACGAACTCGATGGTGAAATCATCAGTGCCGACAGTCGCCAGGTCTATCGTCGGATGGACTTGGGAACGGGAAAGGATTTGGAAGACTATGAAGTCAATGGCAAGCATATACCTTATTATCTAATTGACATCGCTGAACCAGGAACCACATATAATGTCTATCGTTTTCAACACGATTTCCACGAGACCTATAATGACATTAAGTCACGCGGAAAACTCCCCATCCTCTGTGGAGGCACAGGGCTGTATATCGAAAGTGTGCTGAAGAACTATGAGTTCGATGGACGCCAGTGTCCGAAGTTGAACAGTCTGGTCGTAGGACTCTCTATCGACCGTGATCTCAGACGAGAGAAAATCAGCCGAAGACTTGATCAACGACTCGAGGCAGGAATGGTTGACGAAGTACGCCGTCTCCTTGACGAAGGCATCAGTAGCGATCGTCTCATTCGCTACGGACTTGAATACAAGTATCTTACCCTCTATGTACTGGGCGAGATCAACTACGAAGAGATGCACAATCTGCTCGAAATCGCCATCCATCAGTTTGCAAAACGACAGATGACATGGTTCAGAGGCATGGAGAAACGAGGTACACCCATCAACTGGCTCGACACTTCCCTGCCCCTCGACCAACGTATCCAGCAAGTCAAGGATTGGCTGAAATAGAGAAATGCCTAAAGGAAATAGAACTTTTCCCCATTTGCAATTCATCAGAAACCATTACCTTTGCAGCGCAAACAACAAAACTATACTATTATGAGAAGACATTGGATTTACATCGTTTGTATCGCCTTAGTAGGCAGTAGCACTTTGTTGAGCTGCGATATCTCATCATCTCGCAACTATATGGGCACAATGGCAGGTGCAGAAATCGGAGGAGTCATCGGTGAAGCACTGGGATGGATGTCAACCAGTCGCCATGATGGTCCAGGTAAAGCTATGTTAGGTTCTATTGTCGGAACAGTAGCAGGTGCAGCTATCGGTAATGCACTTACGAAAGAGAAAACGACTACTGTAGGTCGTCGCGACAACGTGCGTGATAACAGACGCTATGAAGAAGATTTTAATCCCGGTTATCAGATTGGTGGAGGCGGCAACGAAGGCTACATCAACCAGAATAGCAACTACGCAGGTTCGGCCAGAGGTAACAATGGTTCATACAGTTTCCTCACCATCAGCAACGTATCCTATCAGGATGAAGATGGCGACGGACGTATCAGCAGAAATGAAACCATCAACATTATCTACGAAGTGACCAACACATCACGCAATGCTGTTGACGATGTCGAATTGAAGATAGAATCCCTTGACGGCGACAAGTATTTTGCTGTTTCACCATCTAACAGCGTGAAGATTGCGGCTGGCGAATGTATCCGCTACAAAGCAAAAGCATTCTGCAAGTCAAGACCATCGAAATCTCCTGCACAATTCAAGCTCATAGCAAGTAGCCGTTATGCGGGAACTACATCCACCATTTTACAAATCAGGGTAGACAAATAAAACATATTAGGACGAATTATCACTGAAAGTGATTACTTTTTCCAATTAGGCTTTGCCAATTCAATATAAATGCTTAATTTTGCCGTTGATTTCTCGACGGCATTTTTTTTTGCCGTTTTTTAAAGGTAAAAAGAGCATTATAAATTCTCACTAAATACTAAAAAACAATGAAGAAGTACAACTTTAACGCAGGTCCATCGATGCTCCCACGTGAGGTTATCGAAGCTACCGCAAAACAGTGTCTTGATTTCAATGGCTCAGGTCTCTCTTTGATGGAGATCAGCCACCGTGCAAAGGATTTCCAGCCCGTTGTTGACGAGGCTGTAGCTCTGGTAAAGGAGCTCCTCGACATTCCTGAGGGTTATTCAGTCATCTTCCTTGGCGGTGGTGCAAGCCTCGAGTTCTGCATGATTCCTTTCAACTTCCTGATTAAGAAGGCTGC
>CAMYYX010000123.1 GCA_947303695.1 uncultured Prevotellaceae bacterium
TATGAGCGTTGTTCCAAGTCGGATGTTATACGTGTATCTATTACCTGCTTCCCAAGTTTTGTCTTTGAGGGATATTTCTGCGGTTTTGGTGCCGCTACTATATGTTATAACAAGCTTCGCATCTGCTCCTAATGTCTGTGGAATCATAAAGAGATGGCCACAAGGTAGTTGCTGCGAAGAGGTGCTAACGGTGAAGGTGCTGTTCGTCAGGGTGTAATTAGCGGCAGTACCAATCTCTTTCCATGAGTTGTCTGTATAGTAATATTCTCCCGTTGAGTTCACCTTCTTAAGTTCGATGCTATTCACTGTGAGATCTCCGCTTTTATTGTGTAGCGTATTGGTAATCTGCACGTTGAACAGCACGGCTGCGCAGGCATGGTTGAAAGAGAGTGGAACTGTGCCACCGCAAGCATTGCGAGAAGTGGTTGTGTTAGCCACCAACAGGTCGTATTGGCTTGTGGGTGTTCCCTCAATGGTAAAAGTGACATAAGGGTTTCCGCTATTCCAATAGAAGGTTCCACGTGTATAGGCATAGAAATCAATAGCTGTTCCAGGTTCTACGCTTGTAGGCCAAGTGTTGGTGCTCCATGTTCCACCTGTCTTCGAGAAATCGTATTTGTTTTCTTGATAGTTCATCGAGAAACTAGTGAGACTCTCTATCGTAATCACATCCCCGCGTGTTGACGCATTCACGGGCTGTCCGGTATCGGCATCTGTCATGGGTGTTTCGCTGACCTCAACCATCATTGGGAGTCCCTCTGTGGGTAACTCTATCGCCTCATCCTCGTTCGAGCAGGCAATTAGCATGAATCCTGCTAGGAGGGAAAGGAATAATTGAATGATTCTGTTCATTTTTTTCTTCTTTTTAGAATTCGACTGGAACAATGATAAAATTGCCATTCAATGTAATCTCTATTGGGAAAATGTAGACACCACCTTTATCAACACTATAGTAGCGGAACTGTACGTGTTCCGTCTTGTCGTTACTGAAGGCGTCTATCCGCCATGTAGCATAATTAAGGGGATCTGGTTCGGCTACACCAAGGCATTCGTCGCCATTGAAGATGCCCAGTAGGTCGTTCTGTTTAATGATGAACGGCAGTTCGTTGGAGTGTTCGATTAAAACAGTGGTGCGAAGGGGATACTTTTTACTGCCGTCTTCTGGCCGTAATACCAGTTGATAAGCACTGGTCATCAGGTTATTGGGCTCAAACGAGGGCGTCCAACCGGGAATGCTCATGTAGTGCAGCATGTCACAATAGTAGCGCAGTTCCATCTGTTTTCCAACCTCTTCGCTACTTCCCTTGACATGTAAGAGGTAGGTCACTCCTCCGTCCTTCATGACATTGCGATAGCTCACACCTCGGCATTCGTCGTTGATGAATACGGCCAGCATGTCGTTGTCGGAAGAATACTTCAGGAAATTGTCTTCCAACGTGACCATCAGGTCCATACTGCATTCAAACTTCGTAGGGTCTGGTTCCTGCCAGTCGGGGCGTGCAACATCTGAAGACCAGTCGACCTCCCAGTCGGGACGTTCTGCCGCCATGAATGTGGGCCGCTCGTTCGTGAGCGGGTCATCGTTGTCGTCGGATGAACAAGCAGAAAAGGCAAAGGGCAAAAGGCAATGGGCAAAAAGCCCCCATCTTATCCCCCCGAATAGGGGGAGGATATACTCCTGTAATTTATAAGTCATTGTTGTCATATCTTCAATTTATTTAATGATTATCTTTTTGCCGTTCATGATATATACGCCACGCTGGGTTGGGCGGTTATTGAGTTTGAAGCCCTGCAGTGTGAACCAACCATTTTGTGGAAGGATTTCGCTATGTACGAAATTGATCTTGGTCGGTAATTCAGGCGTTCCGCTGACTCCGTTTTTCTGGTAAGTCAGCACGTCGTTCGTCGATGCGATGATGTCGCCTGCACGCTCGATGGCGAATGAGACTGGAGTTTCCTTCTCGCCTGCAATGGTGAGGAAGAACAGTTCCTTGGCATCGAGTGACATGAGTTCAGTCTCGCCTACGATTGCTCCGTCGGCAATGGCAATCAGTTTGTCGCCTTGCTGTAGTTCGATGCCTTCAGCAGCTGCAGTCATCACCATGTTGTCGGCATAACTCTCGGCCATTGGAGCTCGCTTGGTTGAACCTGTTCCTTCAAAGAAGGTAGCGTTCGCTTCATGGTATGGATAGGTGAACGTAGCAGGTTCTTTGCCTTGGCGATAGAGCATGTATCCTTCGCCTGGTTTCATGTACTGCAGGTTGCCTTTCCATCCGCGTGATTTGTTAGCTCCTTCTGAGAACATCGCAAACGAAGTCTTGTTCTTCACCACATCACCGTCCTTGGCTTCTTCCAGATAGTCAGCGAGTGCAGTCGATACAGGCAGGTTGACCAATGGAGTATAACCGATGCTGTTCCATCCGTTCTGTACGGTGATGGTACGATCGCCCTTGGCTTTCACAGCGCTACCATACAATTCTACGATGGTGTATTCGCTTACCTTCACACGGTAGCTATGACCGATGTTGAGGTGGAGGTCGTCGAGCTGTTTAGAGCCTTTGTTCGAGATCCATTGTCCATCCTGATAGAGCAATGAGATGTTATGGGTCTCGTCGGACAGCATGTCGCCTTCCTTCCATGTAAACCAACTCAGCAGATCCTTGACGTAATAGTAGTCATCGTTGAGCACATTCAAAGAAATCCAGTTCCAACCTGGCCACAATGGGATGCTCTGTATGTATTGGTCGGAAGCTCTCAGTATGATAGGATTTTTGGTACTTCCTTCGAGGGTTTCGGGCTGGAAATTGACTTCCTTCGAGGGTTTGAGTACCATCATCTTACCTGTCTCGTAGTGCCATAGCTTGAAGCCTAACTTGCTAGACGTCGTCATACTGTCGCAGACAGTCAGGTATACCAGACTCTCAGACGATGTAGGGTCGTAGTTGACATTTCCGACACCCATGCAGCGTCCTTTACTGTCGAAGACGCCCACGATATCGCGTGAATCGGTCACAATATCGTCGCCGATCTGTACACGTGCCACGATATTCATTGAGAACTGCATCAAATTGTCGTCCACCATCCATTCGGGTTGAACACCCTCTATGGTGATGTTCAACGCAAGCGGTTCGTAGAGCCCGTTCTCGTCCGCCAGGTAGATGATGTCGTCGTAGGTTCCGGCGTTGATGTCCTTGCTGATGGTGAATGTCAGCGTCTGCTCGCTCTGCGCTTCGATGACATCCGTCTGGGTGTTCACGCTGAGCCACTTCGGCAATTTCTCTACACTATAAGTATGTGCTGCACCGCTGTTGTTGATGATGTTGACGTCGAATTCGTAATCAAAATAATCGGGTGCCAATACACTCTTGAATGTCTTCTTTTCCCATCGTAGCGGATTGCGGTCGATGAAGACGGCCATTGTAGATGGCGAAGCAGTGTAGTTACCGTTCAGGTCGGGAATGTCGTTCACGGTAACATAGACCATACGCTTGTTGATGCGGCTGTCGAGTTCGTCGATGTTGACTAACAACTGATGGTCACGACCAACATAGCTGAAGTTCAGGTTGCGCAGTTCCTCGTAGGCCTGCATTGGTGCACCTGTGGCCTGGTT
>CAMYYX010000124.1 GCA_947303695.1 uncultured Prevotellaceae bacterium
ATAATGATGACTATGGATGGGCCGTTTGCTATTCCCAACTTGGTCATCTTGCACAACACACCTATAATTATGAATTAGCCATTGATTATTATAAAAAGGCAGAAGATTTTTATAAAAGCGCTAAGCAGTCTCTTTCAACCTTGTATATCTACATAGCATCTTGTTACAGCCGTATGCACAATCATGACATAGCAAAGTATTATTATGAGCAGTCGTATGAAGTAGCTGTGTCGGATCAAGAACGTATGAGTGCTTTAGTTCAAATGGCAAATTATGCTAACGAACACATGCGTTACGAAGATTTGGATGACTTATATGATCGTATCCAGGAGTTATCAAAAACCTGTGGCGAACCGACAAGTTCTTACTACGTGTACGTCAAACTGAAGCACTATATTAAAACAAAACAATACGATTTATACCAAAAAGAATTAGAAAATATTCAGAATCCTCTCGACAAGTTGAGTTATCAGCAATATTATGCAGTAACAATTGGTGACTATAAGGAGGCGTACCTATTAGGTACGAAAATGCTTGCGATGGTCAAAGAAAGTAACAGCCACCAAACGCAGATCGTATTGTCCGATTTATCAAACCGTATGGAAACAGCCCTGCTTGAAACAGAAAATGCCGAACTGGAATTAGAGCAGAAAGAACTGGAGGCTAAGTCCAACCGCATGATGCTTATCTTCCTGTCGGTCATCACGGCCATCATCACCATTGTTTTTATCACATTTACGCGGATGAGGGGAAAAGTCATCGAGCGGTTGAAGCGTGCATGGCAACATGCAACACGTGAAGAGCAGAAAGCCATCGTGGCCAACAATCTGAAGGACGATTTCATCCAGAATATGAGCCACGAAATCCGCACCCCTCTCAATGCAATTGTAGGATTCTCACAGATGCTGAGTGATCCCCAAATGGAAGGGCTGATTTCTCCTGAAGAGAAACAAGAATACGGCGCGCTCATCAAGGCTAACACCAATATGATGACTTCGTTGGTTGAAGACATCCTCTCGCTCACAGACATCGAGAACGGACACTACAAGATGCAGACGAACGAATACAGTCTGAATGAGATGTGCCGTTTCTCCATCGACACGACGAGAATCCGTTGTCCCAAGGAGGTCGAAATGTACTATACAACCGACGTATCTGACGACTACAAAGTACTTACCGACAGCCATCGTGTTCAGCAGGTGGTCATGAACATGTTGACCAACTCATGCAAACACACCACCCAAGGCAAAATCCATCTGCATTGTACGGTGAACGAGCCTGAAGAGAAAATCATATTCTCAGTAACAGATACCGGAAAAGGTGTTCCGCCCGAAATGGCTGAAGTGATATTTGAGCGGTACAAAAAACTCGATATGTTCGTACAGGGAACAGGACTTGGACTTTCCATCTGTCGCATCATCGCAGAATTGCTCGAAGGCCAGATGTATCTTGATACAACCTACACGGACGGAGGAGCACGTTTCATTTTCGAGATGAAGCTTCACAAAGCAGCCCCTACCCCGAATCCTACATCAGTAGACAATACCAATCAATCCTAGAATTATGAGAAGACAAACGATCATATTACTGTTATTCATCTTTATAGGCATACAGGCCCAGAACCAAGTGAAACTCATTTTCACGGGTGAGGTGAATGTAGGTAACAACTATGGAATGCGTTACCAGCAACAGATCAATGCCGAGAAAATCTTTGCCAACGTGACAGACAAATTGAAATCCGGTCAGGTCTCGTTTGGCACGCTGGGTACTGTGTTGATTGATGTCGACGGAACCCCGAATAAAGCTAATATGATTGGCACACGTAAGCTCATCCGCATGTCGGCCGACTATGCGGCTTCGTTGGCTCAGTCTGGATACACGGCTCTGAGTCTTGCCAATTCTCACGTTGTCGATTTTGGTGTTGAGGGTGTCCAGACCACAAAGAATGCCTTGGAGGCCAACAACATCGACCATGCTGGATTGAAGTCTTTACAGGAGTATAAAATATTCGATAAAGATGGATTGAAATACGGATTCATCGCTTTCGGAACATCTGTCCACACACTCTCGATGAGTGACTCTACTACCATTCGCCAGTTAGTGACTGGATTGGACGACCAATGCGACATCGTGGTGGTTGCATTCAGTTTCAACGAGACAGAAAGCAGTCTGCAAAGCGGATTGAACCCATCAACCAACCGTAACCTGTTCATGACTAACGCGATCGCATTTGCCCACACCTGTATCGATGCGGGAGCAGATGTGGTATATGGAAACGGACATAACCTTCCACAGCCTTTGGAATTATACAAAGATAAACTGATCATCTACGGACTGGGCAATTTCTGTACGCCTTACGGAGCAAGTTATCTGGGCGAGATGGGAGCAGCTCCACTGATCGAGGCAAACGTTTTTACCGATGGTACATTCAAGGACGGACGAATCGTCTCCTATCGACAGCAGAATGTGATGGGACCGAATCTGGACGCGTCGAACGAAGCGCTGAAAATCATCAAGGCTCAAACCACACGATTCTTCCCGCAGACTCCTTTGCAGATTGAAGACAACGGAGAGATTATCTCTACGTCCGAATCGGCTTATGCTGTCGCATTAAAGATTCTGGCTGAAGCACAGACACACAAAGGGAAACGCTATCGATATGGCACAATGGGACCTACCACTTTTGACTGCTCAGGCTTCACAGGGTTCGTCTTTGCTAAGTTCGGTTATAAACTCAATCGTTCTGCTGCAGGACAGTATCAGCAAGGTACACCTGTCGACCGCAAGAACCTGCGTCCTGGCGATCTGGTCTTCTTCACACGTTCGTCTGTACACGGAGCCGGACATGTGGGCATCGTGTATAGTGTTGACAAAAAGAACAATAGTTTCAAGTTCATACATGCTGCTGTGACGAAAGGTATTACTATCGACGATTATGCAACATCCGCTTATTACATCAAGCGATATATCGGAGCCAAGCGAGTCATCGATGTCTTGCCGCATGAAAGCAACAAGTAATTACTTCACACACCCCCATTTTTCACGATTCACTATCCTCTTTTCACTTTTTTTCGTAAGAAAAGGGGATTTCCCCTATTCTGTTCCAGATTTATTTTATAATTTTGCAATTCGAAACGGTAAAAAAGTTAAAGCAAACTAAACCATTTGTATTATTAATACGTCAATAAAATAAAAAAAATATCAATCAAATCAAATGAAAATTAGAATTAGTTTGGTTGCATTGGCTGTGTTGTCATGCTTCCAAGTTAGCAAAGCACAAACTGGTCTTGTCATCAACGAAATCATGGCAAGAAACATCGACACGATGATCGACCCCTCATTCAATTATGGAGGATGGATTGAACTCTACAACCCCACCAGTTCAGCAATCAGTCTGAACGGAATGTATATCAGTTTTGATCCGAATAACCTGAAACTGGTACAACTGACATCCTCACATGGTTCCGTTCCTGCAAATGGTTTCAAGACTTTGTGGTTCGACCACTATTCCAACGCCGGAAACGGCTGGGGAGGTGGCAGCAACGAATACAGCAACGATGCCAACAAGCAAATCAACTTCAAGATTATGCCTGAGG
>CAMYYX010000125.1 GCA_947303695.1 uncultured Prevotellaceae bacterium
CGCGTGATGCATTCTCAAGTCCGTCGGTCAGAATCGTGACCACAGCCGTAGCATCGGCATTGCCTCGAATACGATTGTGAAGCTGAACCAGCGACTGTCCCATTGCATCGTAAAGGGGAGTGCATCCGCAAGGCATGTAATCCTTAAACTCGGTTACTGCGTTAATAGGCATGTTGTCGATGAGTGTACGTACGTCGGGACGATTGCCACCCGAATCGAAGGTTACCAAGGTGAGTGTGTGCTCTTGCGTTTCTTCATACTCCTTCTGTGCGCTGCGAATGGTATTGATGGTCTCGTTGATGCCCGAGAGTGTTGCCTGGCGAAGGTGGCCCATGGAGCCACTTTCGTCGACGATAATCAGATTGTTGATAAGTGCTTTTTTCATACCGCAAATAATGATTAATAGTTGATTGTTGATTTGAAATTTGAGTTTAGAGTTTAATGAGTACGAGTCGATTTCTTCACATAGAGATACTTCGGATACTGTCCCAGCACGAAGAGGGTGACGGGGCAAAGCCAGATGTCGCGCTCGAAACCATCAAGGCCAGTCACATGATAGGTGCTGCCACCAGTCAGCGTGTGTTCTCCCTGAATGAGTTTGGCGTAACCTGGATGATCTTCTTCGGTATTAGAAGGAATGACGTTGACGTAGGTGAACTTGTCGTCGTCAGACAAGAAAGCGCACATCTCGTCGGCACCAGAAACCATCATCAGGTTATGATGGTCGAACGGCCAGTTGGGGAAGTCCACATACCAGCAGCCGTCTTCCTCATGGTTGAACTGCAGCTGATACTCTTTCTTCTGTCCGAAAACGCTCTTTGAAATCACCTTTGCTCCTGTGAGCAGATCTGAAACTGAATAATTCATCTTCTTTTTTTACCTTTTAAAATGAGACATAATTGATGTTTGACGATACAAAGTTACGATGTTATCCTCCGTTTGCCAAATCTCTGCAAGGCTTGCAAGGAAAAAACGGGAAAGGTGAGCTACTCTTCCCACGTGACAAGATCACGAGGAAGCAGTATCTTCTTGGTTTCACCTCTCGGGCCTGTGATGTAGTAGTTACGTGCCAACCGGTCTTCAAACTTGCTGAGGAATGCCTGACGGATACGCGAACATTTCTCGTTGATGGAGTTGCTCAACGGATTTGTCACATCCTCAATGCTGGCCCGGATGTCATCCATGCTATCGCGTCCGGAGAAACCAGCATAGATGTGGAGCAGCTCATCGCGATAATCGGGCAGGTCGCAGAAGCGAATACCTTCAGGATGCTTCAGATAGAGCAGGAACACAGCCTTGGGTAGTGGTGTCATCTTGATTTCCATGTTCTGATAGTCGGGCAGGAAGATGCGTGAGTAGCGCACGTGCAGGCGGCTCAGCCTTTGTGTGGGATGGAAGATTTCTTCGATAACCAGGTCGTTGACGCCCTGTTCGCGCAGCCGTTGCACAAGCAATTGTGCCTGCGTGAGCATCGACTCAATATCGCAAGGATCATCAGCAATGGAGCTGGGAGCTGCCTCCTCCATGATAGATCTGTCGAGGGCTGCCTCTGACGGAAGACAGAGCGATTCTTCTTCTATCGAGCAATGGGAGGCGTTCTTGAAGATTGAACGATTCCTAGCAGCTCTGCTCAACTGGATACCTCGTTCATCGTGGCGATTGCTGTCAGATTGTTCGCTGTTGAACTGCAGGTAGTACTTTACTGCCATGAACAACTGTTCCACTGTTTCCCCATGAATGGGCATATAGCTGAAGACGTAGTCGTTGCCAAAGCGCTGGCCTGTGTACTTGATGAATCCCATGGGAAGGTCATCGATGTCCTCTTCGTTGGCGAAGTAGCTGGCTAGGTTCTCGGCACTCACCGTCTTCAGATAGGTCGGCTGAGCCTCTGGTGGCAGGTCTGGCCGGAAGTAGGACAGCAGTTCTGGCAATTGCAAGGTGCGTGATATGCGGGGCAGAAAGCAGAACTCTAACCCTTGCGCTGCAAACATATTGCAGATTTCATTGTAATACCGGTCGACAATCACGGCTATGCCATATGACATCTTCAAGCTGTATGGTGATGCATCAAAATAGATCACCTGCTTTTCCATTGGCTGGAAAGGCAACCTAGTCGCATCGAATCTGATCAGTTTCATATACCTTAATTTGTTTTTTGCTGGTTGTTGAAATAAAACTTACCTAGCCTTACGCTTCAAGCATCATTATTGCATACATTTGGAGAAAATGATTCACCATGTCCTGGATAAATTTGATGGGTAGGAGCTGTTTTCACTACTTCGATAGATTTTTGCAAATCTTCATAATTTGAATCGGCAAAATCATATCTACCGATTCCATTTACAAAGACAACATCTCCACAGAAGAAAGCTTTGCTACTGCCAGAGGATTTATCATGAATAGCATATGACAAATGTCCTGGACTATGTCCTGGTGTATGGATTACTTCGATAGTTCCATTATTCCCCCACGGAATAGATCCATCAGATAAGAATTTAGTAAGCGGAGAAATGTCATTATCAATATTAAAACCAAATTGTTTTGCCCATTGTTTGCCAATTTCTACCCAATGATTCTCGTTATTAGGGCCTTCTGCAACTACATCATACTTCTTCTGGCACCAATTAAGACCAAGAATATGGTCTACATGCATATGGGTAACAAGAATATGTTCTACCTTTAAATTGTTTGTAGTGATATAATCATCTAACTCTTGCTTCTCATCATCGAAATAGCAACAAGGGTCAATAATTATTGCATGATTTTCATCATTTACCACATAACAATTTGTTTGCATTGGGTTAAAACAAAATCTCTTTACATTAATCATCATTTCATCTATTTAGTTAAACCTTCTACATAACTTGGATGCCGAAAAAACATATGTTGTTATTATCACTCGGGTTCCTTTTCTTCACAATACTTTAAAATAGATGAGTTCCGGATGTTCACCAAAGACAAAATGAACTACGTTGCATAGCCATACATCGTGCTTGAACCCTTCAAGGTTTTCCACTTGATAGGTGCCTCCGATTTCGTCATGTGCGACAAGCTTGAGCTCAATCGGTTCGTCTTCAGTTTTCTCCAGATTAACGTCAACGGTAACGTACATGCCGTCTTCCGTCAGATAATCAAGGAATGTGTCTGCGCCGTCAACCATCTCGAGGTCTTCCTGGTCGCCATCATATTCTGGCAGCACGACAAACCATCTGCCATCTTCCCATTTCTCGAATGTCAATTCCATATCACCAATGATACTTATTAATAACTAGCTTAAAAATCGGTTCATCAGAGATTGAAGTAAACAAGAGCATGCATGTGCGTAGTTTAAGCACACCCAAGTTACTGAAGATTTCATGAAGCGGCTTGTCTATTTCCAATAGAACCTGTGCCGCCTTAATGAGTCTTTCTCTTAAGATAGGATGTTCGAAGTATGCTTTCGCCTCTTCACGTCCATCAAGACCGTAGAAATCGGTCAGCTGGCTTGTCCCTTTTCTTTTCAGCTGAGGATAGACATACCTGATCCAGCATTCGAATCCAAGTTTACCCTCTTGGAT
>CAMYYX010000126.1 GCA_947303695.1 uncultured Prevotellaceae bacterium
AACTCGGCATAGTTGAAATAGAGGTTCGTGGCGCCGTTAGGGTTGTTGTGGAACAAGTCGGTACGTGCCCAATCCAACACAGGCATGAAATTATAACAGATACAGTGGATGCCCTCTGCTGAGAGGTTACGAAGACTTTCTTTATATACCTCGATTTGGTGATCGCGGTCAGGACCGCCATATTTGATAGTCTCTACAACGGGAAGTGACTCAACAACACTCCAGCGCATACCGTAGCTCTCGATATACGTTTTTAAGTCGTGAATCTTCTCACGTGTCCAGACTTCGCCAAGAGGTACATCGTGCAAAGCGGTGACGATACCCTCAACTCCAATTTGTCTCAACATGGCAAGTGTAATCTTGTCCTTCTTGCCAAACCATCTCCAAGTTCTTTCCATATTCAGCTGATATTATTCACTTTTCATAGTTCTTTCGTTTCACATATGTGCGCGAGTGTGCGCGTAACATTTGAATTGCAAAGGTAGCAACATTTTTTGTAATAACAAAAAAAAACAGAAGAAATTGCAAGTATTGCTCTTTCATTTCTTCTGCTTTTGGCCTTATGACTTTTTGCCTTTAAAAAAATCATTTTTACATTGGCTTTAGTCTATATTACCTTAAATAACGACAGATAAGCAAAGACAAGCACCACGATACTGATCATCGTTCCGATGTTGGATAGAACTACATTCAAATAGCCTGCCTCGTATTGGTCATCTTTTTTGGTCAGGAGCCAAGCTGGAATAAACAGGAAGGCCACAGAGTAGAATCCGAACCACCAACGTTCAGCGAAAATGAAGGACAGAATGACAAAGGCGATTCTGGCCAAATGGCTTCCGCTTCTAACAAACTGATGGGTGTAAGGACATAAGCAGTTCGTGATGTTGCTGACGAGGAAGAAAACGGCCCATACAAATATCTTAACTTTGTGTTCACCCATGAATGTCAGGGTGTAATTGTGTACGTCTTTTCCCATGTATAGCCATACGACGATAGGAGCAGCAATCGATAACAGCATTCCAAACAGAATGAGATAAGTTTTCTCTTTATTTCTTCCTCTGATTTTTCCCATATGCTTTTGTGCAATAAACTTCCTTTGCCCTTTTCTTGATGCAAAGGTACAAAATATTTCGCTTAGCGCAAAATGCTACGCCTCGAAATAACAAAAATATTTGTTCTTTGTTCGGCTTATGCGCATTTTTGTCCATTTTACATTTACCTGTTATTGTTTTTTGTTATTTTTCTATTTTTTTCATTCTTCATTCTTTTATTTTTTCTTATCTTTGCCACGAATAAACAAATTAATTACCAATCATTATAATCTTAAATGCTTATGAAGAAAATTATTACGTTTTTAATGAGTATCATGATGCTTGCATCGCTCAGCGTGAAAGCACAGTTCTCTGCTGATGTGAAGGATGTTCCCCGTTACAATTGGACGGAGGGTATTGACGTCGATTTCAAACTCAGCGAGGTTGCTGCTCAGATGCAATGTACTCCTGCTCAGTTGGTGGACGCACTCGACGAGCGTGCTGCCAAAGCAACCAATTCGAACGATTATCAGGTTGATGGATTCTTTGAACTTGAATCGGCTGTTTCAAGCTACACGTTCCATAGTGAACAGTATGGCGGTTATGAAATGACAAAGGACGGTGATTTCTGTTCATGGGACAATGTGAATTCCATTTGGGGCGTATACATTCACGAATGGGATATCGAAGAAGACCGTTTGTCATTTACTATTTGTCAGGTTCCTTCGAATGCATTCCCAAAGGGTGTGACAGCTCATGGTATCGTATCCATTAACCTGAACGGAGGCAAAGCTACTTTTGAGTTTACCTTCACGGTCATCTATCCTGACGGAATTGATAAGGAGCCAGTGACCGATCTGTCGAAACTGACAATCGCAGGTGAAACCACCTACGAAATTACCCAGGAACTGAAACAAGCCAGCAACGAATGGGGATCGGAATATTATTGGATTTCAATCAATGGAGCTGCTGAGGCGTTGGGAATGACCAGTGAATATATGCAGCAAGTATTTAAGGATATGCTGTTCGTGAAAGAGTTCAACGAGGAAGTAAACGACTGGGGAGGTCTGAGCAATAACGGCTCAGCTGTTCCTGCACCTGGTTTCTATTTCTGCGGAGGAGTGCAGTTCGAAGGTGAGGAAGAGGAGAGTATGGAGTGCCGCAATGGAGGCTATCGCGATAACAACATCTTCTGGATTATGGGTATGCAATATGTGGACGATGAAAACGGCCAGTGGCTATATTGTGGTATCGGTCAGACGTTGAATGCAATGAAGCCGGGACAGACACGCTATGGTGATGTCTATCTCGTTTATGGTGAAAAAGCATACATCATCCATCTCGCCCTGACCGTTCCGAATATGACACCAATCACCGATCTTACGAAGGTTGGTGGACAGATTTGGACGGTAACCGAACGTGACCCACGAAAGACTTGGACAGAGTTGGAGTATCTCAACCTCAACCTCGATTCTATCGCTGCCCTCTTCACCGTTCAGATGGGTAAGGCTGTGACACCAGAGGACTTCGTGCTCACAGGTAATAATGCTTCAGGCGGTATCACAACCGGCTATACCGCTGACAATAGCGATGAGAACCACGTACACGGATTCTGGATGACACCAGAAGGTATTGTGCAGTCATACAGCGATGCTGCCTTCTATGTGAACTACTACGATGCCGATGCTCGTATGGGATTGGGTAACAAACCAAATGCCTTCAACGGGGGCGAGATGTGCACAGGTTCTGTCTATCTCGTTGTTGACGGAACTCATTACTACGAGGTAAAGGTCGATATGTCTATCATGAAACCACAGTACACCTTCGAAGAGTGTGAAATTATCGACTACGACCTCACCGTGAAGTTGGTACCATCAGAAAGTGTTTGGGAGATTGGTCAGACCTTCATGCAGGATGCTGAGATGACGCTCGGCAATAGTGGAATCCTCTATGGTGTAGCTGCAGACGGAAGCGTTACAACAGCATACTCTGTATCTGAGGCAAACGACGGTAAGACTGGTGGCGGCTTCTGGATGTCACCTGAAGATGAGAACCACTATGCTTATGCAGCAAGCTACACAGGCGATGGTGCTTTCGCTATGTGGTACTACGAAAGCTACATCCATTGGTTCACCGTTCCTTCACTCCGTCAGCCAGGCGAATACTCAACAGCAGTCTTCTACATCGCAGACCTCTGGAACGGAAAGGCATTGAAACTGAACGTCACTTTGAGGTTCGTCGACAAGATTGTGGAAATCAAACCAGTTGCTGAAGAAGACCTCGTGCTCAACGCTCGCAATTCTACAGGTGATGACTTCGACGAAGTTGCACTCAACCTCAGCCGCTGCTGCGAGGAACTCGTATGTACTGAGGACGAATTGCTGGAGAATGGCGTTT
>CAMYYX010000127.1 GCA_947303695.1 uncultured Prevotellaceae bacterium
AGCTACCTGGTCCGATGGCTCGGGCTGCAAAAGCACGGATGTCGTTTGCTCCACCGACATAGAACATTTCGCTGTAGGGGGCAAAGGTGCTGTTGCCATAACTCCACATCGCACCCGCATAAAGTCGAGTGGCCAGCAGACTCTTATCTGTGAGCTTGTATTTGTTGCGCAGGTCGAGCGACAGTTTGAGGAACTGTGAGTAGGGGGTGCTGAACATCTTCCGATCTTTATCGTTGAATTTTCTCCATCCCATCAAGGTCGATACCCCTGCGATGATGTTCGACGACTCCTTAAATGATAATTCCATCCATGTGTTGAACCGGCGATGTGTGTCCCAGTTGTTATTGTAGGTGAGGACATACTGCATCGCCGGTATGAACTGATCCTCCAGGCTGACGAGCAGGGCGCGGTTTTGCATAGCGATAGAGTCGAATTTCTCTGTCGTATGTTCCAAACGGTCGTAGGTGAGTGAGAGGGGAGTGACGCGATGGATGAACGACTTGGATGTCTGGAATGCATAGGTGGCCTCGGCATTGAAGGAGAGCAGGCGATAGTAACCCGAGCGGTTCAGGTGGTCGAAGTCGAACTTGAACGAGGTCGAGGTGGGATAGCGAAATCGTTTTTTGCTCAGACCTGGGAACGCCAGCCATGGATAGGTGATAGCTACTCCAGCCCCTGCTTCGTAGGAGTTGATCTGGTCTTGCCCAGACATCATCTGTGCTCCCTTGGTCAGCCATTCATACGACCCTTTCAGCGTCAATGAGAAGGTCTCGCCGTGTCCAAAGGCGTTACGCTTGGAGAGCAGGATGGTGGCATTAGGTCCAATCTGTGAATTGCTCTTCTGTGTGATGTTGAAGTCGAATTCTGCCTCGATGGATTGGTCCATCGACACATCGAGCCGCACATCCAGTGTGTCGCAAGTTGAGGTCGTATCGCGAGGGGTACAAGTGAACTGCAAACGTGAGAAAATCTGCATGTTGCTGAGGTTGGCCAACGTCTCTTCCATCTTGCTCTGACTGAACTCCTGACGTCGCCAGAAACGGAAGTTGCGGAAGATGACACGCGGACTGATGGGGTTCTTGTCGCCTGTCCATACAATCTTCAGACCTCGCAGGTCGGTAGAGTCGCTGAAGGCCCTGGGTCGACCTTCTTCTCCTTTTTGACGGGTACGGATATAGGTGCTGATGTTGCCGATGTACCACTTGTGTTGTGCACGCTCAGGAGTGTCGTAATCTTGTGCTACGAGCAGTTGCACTTTCTGTGGCACCATCATGGAGTCTGCAATGTATCGGATATAGTCGGGGCGGTAGAAGTAATAGCCCTGATTGCGGAATTCGTTGGTCAGACGTTCTTTCTCTAACTGGAGATCCACCACACTGAACTGCCCCTCTTGCTTGAGGTACGATTCGTTGGCTGTAGCCCGGACGATGCTGTCCTGCTGGGCTGGGAATATGTATTCGATGGAATCAATCAGATAGGGTTCTCCCAGTTTGATGTTGTAGCTGATTTTCGCTTTTTTCGGATTCTTCTGTGGCAGGATGTCGTAGGTGACATTTCCTTGGAAGTAACCATAATTCTGCAGGGTGTTCGTGGCAACCTTCACACGTGTCTCTGGGTTCACCATCGTCATGGTGATGGGAGTGGTGCTGAACGTATCGAACATCCATCGGGAGAATCCGTTCTTGCGATTGTTTACGTATTTGTTGTAGATCCACAGACCGATAGAAATAGGGAACCGCATAGACGAACTGCCCATGAACGAGCTGTTGGGCGCGTAAGCCAATGCAGCCTCGACTTCGGTGAGGGCCACACTCTCGGCATACGTGTTCTGCTTGTCCTCCACACGTATCTTCTTGATGCCTGTGTACAGCACCTCGTCCTCTTGCAGTCCGCTGGTGGTGGAGCAAGCGGTGAGGAGAGCCATCAGCAGCAGGCCTACGATATAGTTATTCTTTGTCTTCATCATCCTTTTTCTTCTTTTTCCAGATAAACAGTTCGCTCAGGTTGTCGAATTTCTTACGCAGTACGATACCTGCACCATTCTCCGTCAGTTCGCCTTCCACAAGGTTGTCGTAGTTCTTGTCGTGGAAGATGCGAATGTATTGTGTACCACCTTTGTCGAGTCGCCATTCGAGCGAGATGTCGTCAATATAGGCTCCCGATTCTCTGCGGTTGCTGTTGCCGTCGGCATTGATACGTCCACCTACCACGACGTTCAGACGGTCGCTGAAGAATCGTTTGGAGAACTTGAAAGAGTAGTCGGTTCGCGTGGTTCCGTCATCGCGTTTGGTCTGTTCCATACCCACACTCATGTCGACATTGACCGCACTGCTGATGGCCTTACCAGCTATGTTGTTGATTTCTTCCTGTAGGAAATTGTTCAAAGCGTTCGTCGTGCTGAATCCACTCTCGTTGGAAGTTGACAGATACATGCCAGTAGCCAACAGGGCGACTGCCAGCTTGTTCTTCTCTTCGGTGGTCATACCTGCCAGCTCGTTTTGGATGGTGAGATCTTCAGGTGCATCGATGGTGAACTCAAGTCCCATGTTCTCGAGCGTATTGAATACTTTCAGTCCGACATTGAACAATACGGAACGGCTCGAGCCGTCGAGATTGCTCACACTGGCTTTCGTCTGCTCTGTGGCTGTGATGTTCATCGTTGGGTTGCCTGGCTTACCTGTGAATTCGATGTAGCTGCCTTTCTGCAGGGTGAACGTCTTCAGAGGAATGATAGGCAGGGTGTACTTCATCTCACCTTCGTTTACGGTATATTTGCCCAGCATGTTGATCACACCTTCTGGCGAGTAAGTCATGGTTAGACTTCCGCTTCCCTGTACATTCACATAACTCTGTTTATCTGCACTGAACTCACAGCGTACCTGTACGCCATCTTCGATTTCGAGGTTTATCTGCATATCGATACCTGTGAACGTACGAGGCACACGCTTTGTTTCGTCGGGTGGCGCTGAGAAGTCGACAAAGGTGACGATGTCATCCAATCGATCATCAACAGCCAATGGTGTGTTGGTCATGATGTAGGTGATATCGGTCGCACTCAGCACATTGACCAGTCCACGAATCTTCAGGTCGTTTGTCGTTCCGTTCACACGAGCGAAGAAGTCGCCGTAGAGTTTACCAAACAACGCTGAGCGACGGGTACGAGGTGCATCGAACACCAGGAAGTTCTGTCCGTACAGACTGAGGTTCATGGCGATATTGCCTAAGTCGGCAAAGTCCACGAATCCATTGACGGTGAGCGGATTCTGTCCAGCACCCATAATCTTGATGTCGTTGAATGTAAGGTGACTTTTATCGAATGTGATGGGTTCGTCGGCTACGGCCAGATTGAACGAATAGATATCGCTGTAGACATGCACACCCTCTGGGTTCAGCT
>CAMYYX010000128.1 GCA_947303695.1 uncultured Prevotellaceae bacterium
TCGAAGGCATCTACGACCTGTTTGCCATCCGCATCATCCTCGACTCAAAACCCGAACGCGAGAAGCAAGACTGCTGGCAGGTCTATAGCATCGTGACCGATATGTATCGCCCCAACCCCAAACGTCTGCGCGACTGGCTGAGTGTGCCCAAGAGCAACGGCTACGAGAGTCTGCACACCACCGTCATGGGGCCTGAAGGCAAGTGGGTGGAAATACAAATCAGGACTGAGCGTATGGACGATGTAGCCGAACACGGATTGGCTGCACATTGGAGGTATAAGGGCGTGAAAGACAGCGGAGCCAAACTCGAAGACCTGCTGAAGGATATCCGCAGCGCACTCGAGACACAGGGGACAAGCGACGAACAGGTGGTCGATCAGTTCAAGGTGGACCTCTACAGCGATGAGGTGTTCGTGTTCACCCCCAAGGGCGACCTGTTCAAATTGCCCAAGGGCGCTACCCTACTCGACTTCGCCTTCCAGATACACACCAACATCGGTTCGCATTGTAGCGGCGGATTGGTGAACGGAAAGAACGTACCTGTACGAACCAAATTGCAGACAGGCGACCAAGTGGAGATTCTCACCAACCCCAACCAGTTGCCTAAACGCGACTGGCTCAACTATGCCATCACCTCGAAAGCACGCAGCAAGATACGTCAGAGCATCAACGAACAGGAATTGCGGACAGCCACCTATGCCAAGGAAACCCTCGAACGCAAGTTCAAGAACCGCAAGTTGGAGATGATAGAACCGACATTGATGAAGACCATCAAGCGGTTGGGATTCAAGCATGTGATGGAGTTCTACAAAGCCCTGACGGAAGAGGTGCTGGGTGTGGACCGTGTCATCGATGCCTATATCGAAGAGCTGAAACGCGAGAACAACGAACTGCCTTTGGCTGAGACTGTCAGCGCAGAGAATTTCCATCTCGACGAATCGAACGAAAACCTGATGGGCAAGTCGGGCAAAGACGTGCTGCTCATCGGTAATAATATAAAAGGTGTGGAGTACAACCTCGCCAAATGCTGTAACCCGATCTATGGTGACGAAATCGTGGGATTCGTGACAGTGAGCCGAGGAATCACCATCCACCGAAAGAACTGCCCCAACTGCCGTCGATTGCTCGAGCAGATGTCCTACCGTGCCATCGAAGTGAACTGGGCGACACAAAGTAGCGGTCAGTTCTCCAGCACCCTGCACATCGTAGGAAACGACGATGTGGGTATCGTGAGCAACATCACCAGCATCATCGCCAAGGAGAAGAACATCCTGCTCCGCAGCATCGACATCAAGTCGTCAGAAGACGGCCTCTTCGCAGGCAACCTCACCATCATCATCGACGACACCAAGCGACTGAATCAGCTCATCAAGAAGATTCAGACAGTAAAGGGCGTGAAGAGTGTGACAAGATAATGAAGATTCAACTTATTCTGGTTGGCAAGACCAACAGCAAGACATACCAATCCATCATTGACGACTATAGCGAGCGGGTGAAGCACTACACTCCGTTCGAAGTGACCGTCATCCCTGAACTGAAGAACACCAAATCGCTCTCGCAAGAGCAACAGAAGCAGATGGAGGGGGAATTGATTCTGCGTCAGCTGCAGGACAGCGACTATGTCGTTCTGCTCGACGAGCACGGTCAGGAACTGCGCAGCATCGAGTTTGCCACCTGGATCAGCAAGAAGCAACAAGCCGTCAGTCGTCGATTGGTGTTCATCATCGGAGGCCCCTATGGCTTCTCCCCAACCATCTATCAGCGAGCTAATGAAAAGCTGTCGCTCTCCAAGATGACCTTCTCCCATCAGATGGTCCGCATGATCTTCGTTGAACAGCTCTATCGTGCCTTCACCATCCTAAAAGGCGAACAATATCACCACGAATGATAGGAGACCCTCTCCTAACTCTCCCTTAAAGGGCGAGAGAACTAAGGACTAAGAAAATATAAAGGTGATAGGTTAAAGTTGAAAAATCGCATAAAAGAGACGCAATCTATCATGAAAAATTAAAAAACTTTCAACTTTCAACTTTCAACTTTCAACTTTTTTGTATCTTTGCACATCTATTAATTAAGTGATGACGATATGCTAAGAATTCTCATTATTTGCGGCCTACTTTTCTCCATAACTGCTGCGGGACAGGAAACAGATTCCATCGAGATTCTGCCACCCCATGAGAATGCAACTCCCTTGAAGGCTCGGCTTCGTCAATTACAAGACTATTTAGACAACAAAGCCCGTTCGAAGGTAGATCCACGCTTTATCGAAGTACCCGAAAAGCCTTGGAGAGTTATCCTGCGATACAAGGTGAATGAAGTGGACGTAGAGAGCGACAACCGTACAGATGTAGCCGATACAGAAGAGTACATGGAATGGAAGTTGCGATTCAAACCACCTATGGCATCTTCCATCGGTTTCTGGGTTGGATATCGTGGTACAGGACTATCATATTCGTTTTCGCTCAACAAGAACGCAGGACGTTATTTCTCTATCAGCTGCACAGGTGCAAAATATGGGTTCAACTTCCGATTGAGACGATTCAACACCGACAAGACATCGTTTTCAGCTGTAGGCTACAATGCAGACGGAACGGTGGACGGAGAGCCACTTCAGACAGAAGGACGAATGCCTTCACCGGTATGGATACGATCGGTTTACCTCAATGGCTACTATGTATTCAACGGTCGTCGTTACTCACAGGCTGCAGCCTACAACCAATCTGTCATCCAGCGTCGTTCTGCAGGTTCATTCCTCGCAGGAGCTACATGGTATCAGTCTTCATTTGACTATTCGAACGACGATAACGCCTTTTTCATGTTTATCGGTCATGGTACACACCGCATCAAAGTACATCAAGCCAATCTCGGCATCGGCTACGGTTACAACTTTGTGCCGTTCAAAGGCTTTGTCATCAATGCTATGGTCATGCCTACCCTCAGCGTCTATAACCGTGTGAAAGTCTATAAATATGATTTCAACTACGATTTCAGTTCAGGTGACGGAGAAACTGACGATTATGGAGAATGGAACCCTACAACCCGCACTTGGGCAAATGGAAAGACTCACAAACCATTGGGATTGTTAGGCGATGATGACGACGATTGGTATTATGCAGCTGATTTCTGGGACAATGGTTCCGAGACACAATATAGTGCACTAAAACTCAATGTGGATGTGCGACTGGGTATTGCGTACAACTGGAAAAACTATTTCATTGGTCTGCAGGCCCAACTTAACCAATTTTCATACAAGCAGGATCATAATAAAATCAGACTATACGACGGATATGCCCGCGTTGCTGTGGGTATGAGATTGTAAGAAGTCGAAAGTCAAGGAGAGATGCTCGAGTGGCTGAAGAGGCACGCCTGGAAAGCGTGTAACCGTCCAA
>CAMYYX010000129.1 GCA_947303695.1 uncultured Prevotellaceae bacterium
TCGCCTGTTACGTTGCGTTGTGAACTGGTGAGCATAGCTTCCATATCGGGCATCACTGGCTCCAAATACTGGCTCTCGTGGAGGAACATACCATACCAGTTACTGATTTGGTCTTTCCAGTACTGCTGCCATTTCGATAAGGTGTATTTCTCTAAGAAACGATGAGCACCGATGATGAGCATAGGTGCCGCTGCTTCAAAACCAACACGTCCCTTGATACCGATAATGGTGTCGCCCACATGACAATCGCGTCCGATGCCGTATGCAGCACCGATTTCTTCGACTGCCTGAATAGCTTTCACTTTATCATCGAAATGCTTACCGTTGACAGAGCATAACTCACCTTTCTCAAATCCCAACTTCAGTAGTTCAGGACCTTCTTTTGTAGGATGTTTCAGGTAGGCTGATTCTGGCAATCCTTGTTTGGAATCAAGAATCTCTCCTCCACAGATGCTGGTTCCCCAAAGGCCTACATTGTAGCTGTATTTGAGTTTTGCAAAGTCGGCTGCAAAGCCATTTTTGTTTAGGTAGTCAATCTCCTCTTGGCGTGAGAGGTTCCCATCACGAGTAAGGGTGATAATCTCTACGCCTGGAACCATCACCAAGAAGGTCATGTCGAAACGAATCTGATCGTTTCCTGCACCTGTACTACCGTGTGCGATGGCTGAAGCTCCAATCTCTTTTGCATAGCGAGCAATAGCTAGTGCTTGGAAGATACGCTCCGAACTGACAGAGATGGGGTAGCAGTTGTTACGAAGCACATTGCCGAAAACCATGTATTTCAGACTCTTCTCGTAATACTCCTGAGTAACATCAAGGGTTACATATTTGGTAGCGCCTAATTTGTAGGCATTCTCTTCGTTGGTCTTCAGCTGCTCAGCACTGAAACCTCCCGTATTGGCACATGCAGCATGAACCTCATAACCTTTTTCTCTTGCAAGATACATCACGGTGTAGCTTGTGTCAAGACCACCGCTGAATGCGACTACTACTTTTTTCTTTTCTGTCATAATATTTATTTATTTTTTTTTTCTATTTATTCTTAACTTTTTACATATATCCTCGTTTTACCATCTCCTTCATGATTTCCTGGAAAATCTCGATAGGGGTAGGCTCTCCCTTATGTTTTTCGGGGTCATAGAGCATACCTGTACAGATACAGAACTTACGTTCTTTCATCTCGAGGATAGGGTAGTTGATACAACCTTGGCATCCGTGCCAGAAGGCATCATCGTCTGTGAGTTGCTTAAATGACACAGGTACATATCCCAAAGCGGTATTCATTTTCATGACAGCATCACCGCTGGTGAGTGAGAAAATCTTAGCATGTGGCCAACGTACACGAGCCAGCGTAAACGTATGGTCTTTGATGCGCTTTGAGATATCGCGTCCTTGATAGTCGGGATGTACAATCAGTCCTGATGTGGTGACATAGGCTTTGTTGCCCCATGTTTCTATATAACTGAATCCGGCAAACGTATCGCCTAGTTCTCCTTGCTTGCTTGGATCGAGTGCCAATACTGCTTTTCCCTCTCTCATCTTCGCTGCAACGTATTCGTGAGTACGCTCTGCAATTCCTGAGCCTCTTTTCCGTGCAGCATCTCTTATTGTGTTGTTGATAAGGTCAACATACTTCTCATGTGAAGTATCCGCAACGATGACCTTGATTCCGTCTTCGTATTCCATTTCTATTTTTCAAATATGTTTTCTAGTTTCATGCGAACCACCTCTCTCGAACACTTCTCTTCGAGAGCAATGATGATTGTGTCGTCACCTGCTACGGTGCCAATAATCTCTGGTATGTTGGCATCGTCTATATCGTATGCAACACTGCTGGCATATCCTGGACGTGTGCGAATGACACAGAGGTTGCCGCTGAATCGGATGGATTTCACACCGTTATGGAGCATCATCTCTTGAATCGGCATGTGTTCTCTGATACGCTTATACATCGTGTTGTTTGGTAACACGTAGAATGATTTACCAGTAATGGATGCAGCTTTTGCGACTTTTAACTGCTTGAGGTCGCGTGACAATGTCGCTTGTGTGATGTTGTAGCCCTCTTTTGCCAGTTCTTTTACAAGTTCGTCTTGATTAGCAATCTCTTGACTTGAAATGATCAGTCGTATTACCTCTAATCTTGATGATTTTGCATTCATGTCTGTATATTTATTCGTTTCGAGGTGCAAAATTACTATTTTTTATGCAATTGGCAATGCGTTTATGCAAAAAATGTTGCATAAAGGAATGAAATAATGCAAAGATGCAGAAAGTCGAGTGATAAAAGGTCAAACTATGAGTGAATCCTATACTTCCGTCTCTCCTTCGATGTAGTTTCCCATGACGATATTCTTCCCATCAAAACTGACATAGGTGAACAGACTGAACCACTCCCCGAGAATCATCATGCGGCAATCATGGCTAAGCATCAAGTCTAATTCGATGTGACGATGTCCAAAGATGAAATAGTTGACGGTGGGGTGCTCTGCAAGGTATTGTTTCGCAAATGCAATTAGGTTTTCGTTCTCCTCGCCCCTATATGGGTCTTCGCCTGAGGCGGCACGTTTGTCACGACTGTGTTTCGCCCAGTTCAATCCGAAGTTGATGAACCAATGTGGGTGAATCATACGGGCCATACGTTGCAGGAACTTGTTTTGGAAGCACCAGAGCATGATCTTGGTCATCGTGTCGTCTTTATTCACGTCCATCGTGTGTCCATGAGCCATATAGAATTCCTTTCCGTAGATTTCCAGCAGACAGGGCTCATGATGCAGGAATACACCACATTCTTTCTCTAGATAGTCGCCCATCCACATGTCGTGATTTCCGATGAAGTAGTGTACCTCTACGCCGTTATCAGTCAGCTCGCTCAGTTTGCCAAGAAACCGAGTGTAGCCTTTGGGTACCACTTCTTTGTATTCGAACCAGAAATCGAACATGTCGCCCAGCAAATATACTGCATCGGCTTTGTCTTTGATTTTATCGAGGAATCGGACCAGTTTGCGTTCCTGTGTCCGCTTATGTTCGAATGCGCGACTGCCCAGGTGGGCATCAGAGATAAAGTAAACCATAATCTGTTACGAGCTGTGTTGTTATAGGAATCCAAGGTCTAGTTTCGCTTCTTCCGACATCATGTCTTTTGTCCACTCGGGTTCGTAGACCAGTTCGATATTTACCTCTTTCACGCCTTCAATCGAACTGACTTTCTGATGGATGTCCTCCATGATGAAGTCGGCAGCAGGGCATGATGGGGCAGTGAGGGTCATGTCAATATTGACAATAAAG
>CAMYYX010000130.1 GCA_947303695.1 uncultured Prevotellaceae bacterium
ATGCATCCCGAACTTAGTGAGGATGATATCCAATTGATCTGTAAACTTATCAACAGCTTATGAAAACCATCATATTAGCCGGAGGTTTCGGTACTCGTCTGTCTGAGTACACAAAGCAGATTCCCAAGCCTATGGTAGAGATTGGCGGCAAGCCAATTCTATGGCATATCATGAACCACTATGCCCACTATGGTTATAAGGATTTTATTGTAGCTTTAGGCTATAAGGGTGAGGTTATCAAAGATTATTTTCTGCAGTACTATGCCCGTAACAACGACTTCACTATTGACTTGAGCAGTGGATCCATTCAGTATATCAACGAACATGCTCGCGATTGGCGAGTGACACTAGTTGACACAGGTGCCGCTTCAATGACAGGGGGACGTGTGCTTAGACTGAAGGATTACATAGGACAGGAGGACTTCATGATGACTTATGGTGATGCCGTCAGTGATGTGAACATCAGCGAGTTGGTAAACCGTTATCATCAGAAAAAATGCTTGGCAATGGTGACAGCAGTACATCCTACAGCTCGTTTTGGTGAACTGCAAATCGATTCAGAGGACTATGTCCGTTCTTTCAAGGAGAAACCTCAGGTGAATCAAGGATGGATTAACGGTGGTTTCTTTGTACTTAGTCCCAAGGTATTTGACTATATAGAAAACGACTTGACAACTTTTGAGGCAGAACCATTGGAACGTCTGGCAGCAGAGGGACAGTTGATTACCTACCGTCATGAAGGTTTCTGGCAGTGTATGGACACCGTCCGTGACCGAGAATTGTTGAATAAGATGTGGGACGAGAATCGTGCACCATGGCGACTTACGAAATAAGACATCAAATAAACAAATAATAAAATGAACATCTTACAAAATGACATCAAACACACGCTCAATGGTCTTTCTGCGGAAGAGCGTGCTAAATTCAGCGGTTCTACTGTGCTTATCACAGGTTGTGCTGGATTTTTAGGATATTATATGATGCAATTCTTTGCGGCAGAGAGCGAAGAGTTGGGCATTAAGAAAATAATTGGCCTTGACAACTTCATGTTAGGCCAACCTGGATGGATTAAGGAATTGGAACGGAATCCGAAAGTAGTGCTTCGCAAGTTCGACATTATCAAGGACAACATTGCTGACATAGAAGGGGCAGCTGAAGCTGATTTCATCATTCACATGGCTTCTATCGCCTCGCCTATGTTCTACCGTAAATATCCTATTGAGACTGTGGATGCCAACATTTGGGGACTACGCTCATTACTTGACTTTTATTCCACACGTAATATCAAAGGATTCTTGTTTTTCTCATCCAGCGAGCTTTATGGCGACCCAGACCCGGCACATGTGCCAACATCTGAGGATTATAATGGTAATGTGTGTGCAACAGGCCCCCGTGCATGCTATGATGAGTCGAAGCGCTTTGGCGAGACAATGTGTATGCTCTTTGCACAGAAATACAACATGCCTATTGGCGTAGCACGTCCATTCAACAATTATGGTCCAGGTATGCGTGTTGGCGACAAGCGCGTACCTGCCGACTTCGCATTAGCTATCATGGAGAACCGCGACATCGAGATTCTCAGCAACGGAACACCGACACGTACGTTCTGCTACATTGCCGATAGTGTCTGCGGATACTTCAAGATTCTGTTGCATGGCCAATACGATTACTTCAATATTGGTATCGAAAAGCCAGAGATTACCATTGCCCAGTTAGCACAGATATATGTCGAGGCAGGTCGGGATATCTTCGGATATAAAGGAGAGGTACGTTATGCTGTCTCAGAAGACAAGGAATACCTCACGAACAATCCACAGCGTAGATGCCCATGTATTGACAAAGCTCGCAAACTGTTGGGTTACAATCCCACCATCTTAGTCGAAGAGGGCGTGTCACGTTTCCTGAAGTATCTCAAGGAGAGTAATGAGGCTGAATACAAATGGTAGAGGAGTAGGAAAAAACAAATCAACAGCAATATGACAATCACAGTATTTGGATTGGGGTTTGTAGGCCTGACGACATCGTTAGGCTTTGCAGAGTATGGACATACCGTCTATGGAGTAGAAATCAATGACGAGCGACTGGCCACTATTAAAGATGGGAAATTGCCTTTTCTCGAACCAGGTCTTGATGAGGCATTAGTACGTCATCTTGGTAAACGTTTCCATCCCATTGGTATCAATGATTTGGCAGAAGCAGTCAAACAAAGCGATTGCGTCTATTATTGCGTTGGAACACCGTACGGTAAAGACGGTCAGGCTGATCTCACCTATCTTTTCAGCGCTATTGACCAGACGCTGAGTGTTCGACCTGCAGATAAGTATCAGGTGCTAGTCGTGAAGTCTACGATTCCTCCATCTACCACTTCGCATAAAATTATTCCTTATCTGGAAGGGAAAGGTCTCAACGTAGGTCAAGATATAGGTGTTGCTAACAACCCGGAATTCCTGCGTGAAGGACATTGCTGGGATGACTTTATCAAAGCGGACCGCATCGTCCTTGGTGTCAGTGATGAACGTTCTGCAGAGGTGCTCCGAAAAGTGTATGCCACAGTTCAGGAACCGATTCATTGTGTTTCACTAAATACTAGTGAGTTTATCAAGTACCTGTCGAATACACTCCTTGCTACACTGATTAGTTATAGCAACGAGATGAGCCTTGTAGCTGATACCATTGGTGGTATCGATGTAGCAGAGGCATTCCGTATCCTCCATGAAGATAAAAGATGGGGTGGCGCCACAATGGCAAGTTATGTATATCCTGGTTGCGGATATGGCGGCTATTGCCTACCAAAGGACACTAATGCACTGTATGCTGTAGCAAATACAGCAGGATTTGATGCTCAGATTCTCAAGAATGTCATCAGCATCAATGACCAAATGCCTACCCAGATAGCTAAGAAAGTATCACGTGTTGTAGGAACAGATAAACAACGCAGTATCGGTATTCTCGGTTTGTCCTTTAAGCCAGGCAGCGATGATGTACGTGATACACCCTCTGCAAAAATCATACGTGAATTACGGCTTCTTGGTTATACAAACATTACAGGATATGATCCTGTCGCCAAGAAAGAATTCGAGCGCTATTATTCCGATTTGGCCATCAGTTATGCCAATAGCTATGACGAGTTGATTCGTCAGGCAGATGTATTGGTCATCACCACAGCATGGCCAGAGTTTGCGAATGTCAAACAACTGACACAAAAGCCAGTTGTTGACTGTCGCTATATGCTTTA
>CAMYYX010000131.1 GCA_947303695.1 uncultured Prevotellaceae bacterium
ACTTCTTCAACGACCTCACCGATATGGGCTACCATCCCAAACAATGGAAGTTCGATAACGAAGAATTCCGCCTTGCGTTTTATGAGCATGCCATCTTCGACTACATGCAGCATCAGAACCCGCGTAGCAAAGTCAATAAAGAGAAACGGTATATCACTTATGACTGGCAGGACGAAGACTCCATTAAGGGTGGAGATGATGCACTTAGGAACTCTTACATGAATCTGCAACGTCTCAAAGCCATTCATATCGTCACCGACAACTCACGCCGCCCATCTGCCTACGAGTTGGATCATCTCGATGGGTTCAAAGAGACACAGCATACTGGCGGACTATCCGCTTATATCAATCTCGAAACAGGCAACAAAGTAGAGCGCAATGGCCGCGTCATCAACCTGCAGGGCTTCAACCGTCCTGCCGAGTTCTACCAACCCGACTACAGCCATCGACCCCTACCCGACTACCTCGACCACCGGCATACCCTCTACTGGAATCCGTCTGTCACGACCGACAACACAGGGCAAGCCTATATCGAGTTCTACAACAGTAGCGAATGCACCCACTACGACATCTCTTTAGAAGGCGTAACTGCTAATGGTGAATTTATCGTAAAACAAAAATAACAAAGAAATATGAAACGTCCGATTCTAACATTTTTCAATTTTTCAATTTTTACATTGTTATTTCTCCTTTCTTGTACTGCCAACTCGCAAACAAACGGCAGTGATGAGGACACATTGGTCGTCGATACCCCGCAAGTACACCATCTTTCGCTACTCTTTGCGGGTGACCTCATGCAACATGGACCACAAATCAAGGGTGCACTCCAAGCAGATGGCACATATGACTATACAGAGTGTTTCCGTTTCATGAAACAAGAGATATCAGAAGCAGACGTAGCCATCGTAAACTTCGAGACTACTTTGGCCGAGAAACCTTATACTGGCTATCCCACCTTCAGTGCACCTGATGAGTTCTTGCGCGATTGCAAGAAAGCTGGATTCGATATTATGCTCACGGCCAACAACCACTCGTGCGATAAGGGAAAGAAAGGTATCGAGCGTACTATCATGATGATGGATTCTCTCCATGTTCCACACCTTGGCTCATATGTCGACGAAGCTGCACGCAAGGAACAATACCCATTTCTATTGGAGAAGAACGGTTTCCGCATTGTACTCCTCAACTATACATACGGCACTAACGGCATTCCTGTGCCCAAGCCTAATATTATAAACACCATCGACACCTTACAAATCCGTAAGGACATCCGTGCTGCTAAGGCCATGAACCCAGACGCCATCATTGCCTTTATGCACTGGGGCGTGGAATACACCATCCGACCTATCGCAAGCCAAGTCACTATGGCCGACTGGCTCCTGCGTCAAGGTGTCACCCACATCATTGGTGGACATCCCCATGTAGTAGAACCTATCGAACTACGTGAAGATGCCAATGGTGACAAACACGTCGTCGCCTACTCGCTTGGCAATTTCGTATCCAATCAGTCGCAGGAATATACCTATGGAGGTATGCTCGTAAAACTCGACTTAGAGAAAGACACCACCACCCGCGTCTCTGACTGCAACTACAGTCTCTTCTTTGTCACCCGTCCTGTCATGTCGGGTCACAAGCAACATAGAGTCTATCCCGTCAGCATTCCAGATTCTCTCATCACTCCAGCTGAAGCCCGACTCCGTGACACCTTTGTCAACTCCATTCGTCCCTTCTTCGAGAAAAACAATAAGAATGTACACGAAGTCATGACTTTCGATATTTCATCATTCTTGGAGGAAGATGAATGAAAATGATTGAAAAAATGAAAAACGATTAACTGTTAGCGTTTAGCTGTTAGAAAAATGAAAAAACTTTCAACTTTCAACTTTCAACTTTCAACTTTTTTGTAACTTTGCACGAATTTAGAAAAGAGAAACAGAGAATGGAAAACAGAAGTATCGTATCAATTGCAGATTATTCAAAAGAAAAGATTCAATACCTGCTTGATATGGCTCAGGAATTTGAGCGCCAGCCAAACCGTACCCTCCTGCATGGGAAGGTGGTTGCTACGCTGTTCTTTGAGCCTTCAACTCGTACACGTCTTTCGTTTGAGACAGCTGCGAATCGTCTGGGAGCACGTGTGATTGGATTTGCAGATCCAAAGATTACCAGTGGAACAAAAGGTGAGACCTTGAAAGACACCATCAAGATGGTCAGCAATTATGCCGACGTCATAGTGATGCGCCACAAACTTGAAGGAGCTGCGCTCTATGCCAGCGAAGTGACAGACGTACCTATCATCAATGCTGGTGACGGTAGTAACCTACATCCATCACAGACGATGCTTGACCTCTACAGCATCTACAAGACGCAGGGAACGCTGGAAAATCTTAACATCTACATGGTGGGAGATTTAAAGTATGGTCGTACTGTCCATTCATTACTGATGTCCATGCGCCCTTACAACCCTACTTTCCATTTCATCGCGCCAAAAGAATTGGAGATGCCAGAGGAATATAAGGATTACTGCAAGGAAAACAACATCAAATACATCGAGCAACAGGATTTCACGGAAGACACGATTGCCGATGCTGACATCCTCTACATGACACGTGTACAGAAAGAGCGTTTCAGTGATCTCATGGAGTACGAACGTGTGAAAGATGCCTACATCTTGCGTGCCGACATGCTGGGTAAATGCCGCGACAACATGAAGATTCTGCATCCGCTGCCTCGAGTGAACGAGATTGAGCAAGAAGTGGACGACTCGCCTCATGCCTACTATTTCCAACAAGCGCAGAACGGACTGTATGCTCGTGAGGCGCTGATTTGCGACGTACTGGGAATAACTCTGGATGATGTAAGATGTAAGATGTAATAAGTTAGATGTGATATGGAAAAACGTAAAGACTTGCTGGTGGC
>CAMYYX010000132.1 GCA_947303695.1 uncultured Prevotellaceae bacterium
TCCATATTATCTCAATCTATCGAGTGAACGTACGAGGGCCTCATCCTTACGGATGCCATGAATGGCAAGACAGTTGAGGATGATGCTGATGGCTGGCAATACAGCTGCGAAGCACAGATGGAACTGCACCTCAGGGTTGATTTCTGCCAACTGAAGCTGGAACTTCCAAGCAAGGAAGGCGTAGAAACCGACATGGCCTACCAGCATGAGTGTGCTGAAGATGATGAGTCGCAACTGACGCATGCGGTAACGGAACAGCATGATGCTGACGAGGGTGAGCAGCATGACAATTGACAACAGCACCCCAAAGGCAAGCGGTGCCATACTGAACGCGCCAAAGGTGTCGTAACCCTTAGCGGCTGTATAGGTGAAGCTGTTGAAGGTAGCCACCTGGGCTGTCCCCACAAAATACTGTGCCAAAGGAAGACAAAGCCCCAGTATGCTGAGAACGGCAACAAGGGCTAAGTAAACGGTCTGGATACGCTGAATCATCAGAAACGCTCTTGAGTATCCTTAGAAGGATTACGGAAATAAACTTTATCTTCAAGAAATTCCTGAGTAGCGATGAGTGTCGGCTTTGGAAGTTTCTCATAATGCTTTGATACAGTAATCTGTTCGTCATTGTGGAACTCTTCCTGCAACTCATCATTGGCAGTTCCAAACTCCTCAAGCTTGCGTTTGATTTCCTCTTTCATGTCAGCAGCAATCTGGTTGGCACGTTTGCCGATAATTGCCACGCTTTCATAAATATTACCTGTTTCTGCACTCAAATCCATCAAATTACGGGTTACCGTATTTGTTGGAGCATTAGTTTTCTTAAAATCCATAGTTTTATCTTTTGTCTTTTCGATTATTTACATTTTCACCTTTGAACTGCAATACTTGAATATCTTATCGGCCTCTTTCTTGTATTTGCTTTCAGGATATTCGTTCTTGAATCCATAATACTCATCAATGGTGGCACGATAGCGTTCGTCGGCCTTACGCTCCACACTGTTCACCGCCAGCTTATAGCGTGAACGGAGTATCAGCATCATCAACTCCTCGCGATAATTGGTGTAGGGATAGAGTTTCAATGTGTTCTCTGCCGTAATGATGCAGGCATCATAGTTGTTACCTCCGAAGATACAGTTACCTGTATAGTTTCCCAGATTGTAATACAACTTAGCCGACTCATACTCCTTCTTTGCCAATCGTTCCTGCAACTGATAGATCATATCCGTCACCTCTTCACGATGCTCTGAATAAGGATAATACTCCAAATATTCATTCAAGCAGTTGAGGGCGGTATAGGTTGACGACTGATCGAGACGGGAATCGGGCGCTTGCAGATATGCAGCCATTCCTGAATAGAAACGCGCGAGTTCTGTATAGGTTCCCTTTGGATAGCTCTTATAATAGCGCTCAAAATAATCGCTTGCCGAATCGTAATAGCGCAGGTTGAAATAGCACATAGCAAGCATATACAAAGACTCCTCCCCCTTATCTGTCGCCTTCAGCAAAAGAATCATGTCTTCGAGTATCTGATAGCAGTGGTTGTACTCACCTGCCGCATAGTATTCTTTCGCCGCCTCATATCTGTAATCATAATCTTCTGCACGGACAACATTGGTATAATTACTGCATGAAGTCAATAATAATGTTATGGCGCAAAAAGTTATGACAATCGTCTTGTTCTTCATTCTAATTCAAATTACGGTGCAAAGGTACAAAATATTTACCATTTAACGATTTACTATTAACTATTTTTCTTGATTTTTTCATTTTTTAATCCTTTAATTTTTAATTTTTTCTTACCTTTGCAGACTATTTCAGTATTTTCACAAAAATGGACAGAATTCATATTCTTGACAAAGACTTCGAAATCTCGATGACAAACGAGGCCATTCAGCAGAAAGTGAAAGCTTTGGCGGATCGGCTCAATCAGGACTATCGAGGCAAGAACCCCATCATGGTTTGCATCCTGAACGGAGCGTTCATGTTTGCTGCCGACTTGGTGCGTTATCTGGACTTCCAACCCGAAATCATCTTTGCGCGATTCTCTTCGTACGAAGGAACAGAAACGACGGGTCGGGTAACCGAAGTGATGGGCGTGACTACCAGTCTGGCCGGTCGTGATGTGATCATCGTGGAAGATATTGTCGATACGGGCATCACCATGTATAACGTGCTCCCACTCTTAGCTAACAAAGGTGCGGCATCGGTGAAGATTGCCTGTCTGCTGCAAAAGCCGGAAAAGCTGCAGGTGGACTTGAAGGTCGACTATTGTGCGATGGAGATTCCAAACGACTTCATCGTGGGATACGGACTTGATTATGATGGATTCGGTCGAAACTATAAAGATATTTACACATTAGCAAAATAAACAGACAAACCAAAACGAACAAAAACTGAAAAACAATGAAGAATATTATTATCTTTGGTGCACCAGGCTCAGGTAAGGGCACCTACAGCGACGAGATTGTAACTCGCTACGGTATGGGACATATTTCTACAGGAGACGTACTCCGTGCAGAGATGAAACAAGGTTCAGAACTCGGTAAGATTGCTCAGGGCTATATCAGCAACGGGCAGTTGATTCCTGACGAACTGATGATTGACATCCTGGCAAAGACCTACGATAGTCTGCCAGCTGGTAAGGGTGTCATCTTCGACGGTTTCCCACGTACGATTGCTCAGGCAGAAGCACTGAAGAAGATGTTGGCTGACCGCAAACACGATATGGGTGTGATGATTGAACTGATTGTCGACGAAGACACACTGATGAAGCGTCTGCTCAATCGTGCCATCGAGCAAGGTCGTGCTGACGATAACGAAGAAACCATCAAGAAACGCTTTGCCGTTTATCACAGCCAGACAGAGCCTCTCGCTGCATGGTTTGAGAAAGAAGGCATACGCCACACCTTCACTTGGGAAGG
>CAMYYX010000133.1 GCA_947303695.1 uncultured Prevotellaceae bacterium
TAAATCTTTTTCCCATCCACAACGTTCAATCCCCTCTTCAACTGCTTGATTCTTTGGACGTTAAGGAAAAATATAGCTCCCTCGCCTTGGGAGAGGGTTGGGGTGAGGTCTTCTATTCCTTCTGCATAGTCCTCCTCTGTGAGCGCTACGATATTGCCGAACATGTTCCAAGGGAAGGTCTGCTTGTAGCTTTCTACAAGGTTGGCTGGAACGTGGAGGGTTGCATGTTCTATCAGGTAGTATTGGTAATAGGTTTCCGTATGGTATTCTTTCTGCCGGTAGCTACCATCAATATATTCCATCTCCCACCACGAGAAAGTGAAGTATCGTGGCACATAGTATGGAGTTCCTCCCATGTCAATTACTCCCATATCATCATCAGACGGAAAACGTGACGCATGCCCATTGAATGCTATAGGGCTAAGTTCAGGTACGAACGATGAATAGCAGTAGAAATCATCCAGTGAGCAGTTCAACAGGCCAGAACCAGTATATAGCCCATCAACAAAGGCATAATCTTCTATTTTTTTCAAATCACCCATAATCCTGATGGTTTTCAACTGTTTGGTAAAAATTATGGTATTACATTCTAATGTGCGTAGGGTACCTGGCAACTCAATCGTAGTAATATTCTGAAGTCCCATATTGCGGATGGCCGAACCGTCAATTGCTGTCACTTTGAAGGTTTTTCCTTCCACTTGGACTTCTCCCGGAATGACCAGCTTGTCTACGTGTGTGTTCTCTGATATGGTAACTCTTAGCAATGTGGCCGTCTGGTCGGTATAGTTGTAGCTATACTGAAAGACGACTCCTCCATAATCGGCTTCTTCATGCGATATAATGCGTTTGAAGTAACACCAAGGGGCAGTCGACTGATACGCTTCCAATGAAGCAGCCGCTACATGCAGGGTTGCATCATAGTTGCTGCCCTCGAATGCATATTCATCAGCTGCTGGAGGCACGTCGGAATAAGAATAGATGTCCTTCAATTCTGTACAGCCGTTGAAGGCATCCTGACAGATTTCGCCTGTGCAGCCGTCGAAGACAACCACTTTCAACTCTTTACAATCCTTGAAGGCATTGCTGCCGATGAAGGTCACGCTGTTGGGGATGGTCACAGAAGTCAGCGATTCACATTCCTCGAATGCGTTGTCGTCAATCACCTCTAGTTTATCATTTAGGTTCACTGTAGTTAATGCCTTACAGTCGGCAAAGGCACGCATGCCGACAAAGGTGGTCCTTGTTGGGAGGGAGATGGATTGCAGGTTGCTGCAACCAACAAACGCTCCTTCGCCGATGGAGGTCACTTTGCCAGGAATCTCGATTTCAGACAAGCTGGTGCAGTTCGAGAAGGTATAGTCCTCAATGGCTGTGATATTGCTTGGAAGCCTGACAGATGTCAATCCGCTACAGTCGGCAAACGCGAAGCGACCCACATAGGTGATGGAGTTGTTGAGGAAGATGGAAGTCAGTTTCTTGCAGTTGAAGAAAGCGAAGTTCTCGACAGAGGTCACTTTGTAGTACTTGTCGTCCGACATGATGCGTCCGGGAACCGTCACTTTTGCCTCATATTTTCCCTGACCGCTGGTCACAGAGACACTTGTCTTGTCTTCATTGAACGTGTAATAGATTATAGAGTCGTCTTCCTTATTGATGGCATCAGGAAGAGCCACGAGTCGCTCGAATGTTGTCCACGGTTTGGTGACGGAGTATATTTGCATCAGTGACTTCGGCACATGAAGCGTTGCCTGAAGCGGCCAGTACATATAGTTTTCGAACGCACTCTCAGCGGTCTTGGGCATCGTGGTAGGATAGCAGAACACATCTTCTATTCCCATACAGTTATAGAAAGCCTGAAAACCTATATCTGACACCGTCTTGGGGATGATGATGGTTGCAAGATATTCACAACCGTCGAATGTGTAATCCCCAATAGTCGTTACTCCTTCAGGAATATCGATGGAAGTCAGGCTGCTACAGTTCTGGAATCCTTTCAAAGGAAGGGAGGTGAGTTTATCCGACAACTTGACGGATTTCAGATTGGTACAACCCCCGAAAGCCTCTCTGTCTATAGTTTTGACGCTGTTGGGAATCACGATGGAATCCAAGGCAGTACAATTCTTAAATACAGACACACCCAAATAGGTCACACTGTTTGGAATCTCTATGGAACGTAAAGAACTACAATCCGCAAACGCCGATCCATCCAAGGTTTTCACGCTATTCGGAATCTCTACATAACGCAAGGATGTACAACCACTAAACCCTCTTACGGCTGTGATGGTATTCGGAATGCGGATAGAATCCAAGCTCACGCACTTAGAGAAGGCTCCTCCTCCCAATTCCAATAAATGTTCAGGAAGCGTGATTGAACATAAGGACGTACACCCATAGAAAGCCCGTCCGCCAAGATAAACACTATCGGGAATGACGATTGAATCCAAACTGATACATTCATAAAAAGCACCTTCGCCAATCGTCTTCAAACTCTTCGTAAACTTCACAGAAGTCAGTTTTTTACAATACTGCAACGCATAATCCCCAACAGAAGTGACAGAATCCTCAATAACGACACACTTGATTCGATCAGCGTATTCTGTCCAAGGAGCCGAAAGTTGGTAACTGCTCCATTCATATTTCGCCATATCGCCTTTTCCACTGATAAAGAGCGTATC